>JASKKK010000011.1 GCA_030154185.1 Desulfuromonadales bacterium | reverse complement strand
TGTGCGGTCATCATCGCTGTTGGTGGCGTTGGCCGACTGCACGGACAGCTCCCGCATACGCTGCAGGATGTTGGTCATCTCGCCCAGAGCGCCTTCCGCCGTCTGGGCGAAAGAAATGGCGTCGTTGGAGTTGCGCACCGCCTGGTTCATACCGCGAATCTGAGAGGTCATACGGTCGGAGATGGCCAGACCGGCAGCATCGTCCTTGGCGCTGTTGATACGCAGGCCCGAGGACAGGCGCTGCATGGAGTTGGCCAGAGAGGCCTGAGACTTGGAGAGGCTGCGTTGGGTATTGAGGGACTGGACGTTGGTGTTGATAGTGATAGCCATGTTCTTTTTCCTCCGTGAAAGGTGTGACGCGGGCATCCGTGCCCTGCCGTAGTGAAAATAGATTGTCAGTTATGCGATTTTTAGGGTTGATCCATTTCTCCTGCGGCCGTCCAATCAGCCGCTTTCCCCAGGGTTCATTATTCATATCGGCGTGTTCTTAAAGAACTTTAGAAAAAAGTGAAATTACCGGGCTTTTTTCTTTGCGGGATTCCTGCGAAAGTTTGGCGCAGAAATTGAAGTACATCTTTCCCAGACCATTTTGAGGAGGCGGGATTTTGACACTGACGGGAAAACAGGTTTTAGTGACGGGAGCCGATGGCTTCATAGGGTCTCATCTGGTGGAGACTTTGCTTAACCGGGGAGTCCGAGTGAGGGCTCTTGCACTGTACAATTCCTTCAATTATTGGGGCTGGTTGGAAGGCCTTGCCAGCCGTGAGAATCTCGAAGTTGTTTGCGGTGATGTGCGGGATCCTCATTTTTGCCGGACCATTACCAAAGATGTGGAGGTGGTATTTCACTTAGCGGCTCTGATTGCTATTCCCTATTCTTATGTGGCACCCGCCAGTTACGTGGACACCAATGTCACAGGTACCCTGAATATCTGCCAGGCTGCCATGGAAAACGGCTGCCGGAGAGTTCTTCACACCAGTACCAGCGAAGTGTACGGCACGGCACGCTACGTGCCCATCGATGAAGCACACCCGCTGCAGCCGCAGTCTCCCTACAGCGCCAGCAAAATCGGGGCGGATGCCTTGGCCATGAGTTTTTTCAATACTTTCGGTTTGCCGTTGACGATAGTGCGGCCGTTCAATACCTATGGGCCAAGACAATCGGCCCGTGCTGTTATCCCTACCATCATTTCGCAGATTGCCGGCGGGCAAAAGTCTATCCGCCTGGGTGATTTAAGGCCGACGCGGGATTTTAACTACGTTCTGGATACCTGTGCCGGATTTCTGTCCCTCGCGGAATGCGACGAAGCCATCGGCAAAACGGTGAATATCGGTTCGAACCGGGAAATATCGATCGGCGACCTGTTCGGTTTGATCCGCAAACTGATGGATAGCAACGTCGAACTGGAGTGCGACGAACAGCGACTGCGTCCCGAACAGTCCGAAGTCTTCCGCTTGTGGTGTGATAACCGCCTGATCAAGGAGTTGACCGGCTTCGAACCGCAACACACTCTGCGACAGGGGCTTCAACAGACCATCGACTGGTTTACGGACCCTGCCAATCTCGCCCGCTATAAGACGGGGCTCTACAATGTTTGAGGAGATTATCGGTTTTATCCGTGACCGCTATCCCGGAGTGGAAACGATTCCTCTCCACGCCCCGGTTTTTCCGGGCAGGGAAAAGCATTACCTTGAAGAGTGTATCGACAGCACTTACGTTTCCAGTGTCGGCCCCTTTGTCGATGCCTTTGAACAAGCCGTGTCGGATTTTGTCGGCAGTCGCCATGCCGTAGCTGTTGTCAATGGCACGCAGGCCCTGTTCGTAGCCCTGAAACTGGCTGGCGTTGAACCTGGTTGCGAAGTTGTGACTCAGTCCCTGACCTTTGTAGCGACGGCAAATGCCATTCGCTACGCAGGGGCGGAGCCGGTATTCATCGATGTTGATGAAGAGACACTCGGTTTATCGCCCCGGGCATTACAAGACTTTCTGCAATCTCATGCCGTATCCGAATCCGGTCGCTTGGTTAATCGCCTTACCGGGCGGCCTATGGCCGCCTGTCTCCCCATGCATACCCTCGGACATCCCTGCCACATTGAAGAAATTTCCCGCATATGCAGAGAGTGGGGGCTACCTCTGGTGGAGGATGCCGCCGAAAGCCTCGGCAGTTATTACGGTGACCGTCATACAGGCACATTCGGTCAATTGGGTGTGTTCAGCTTTAACGGCAACAAGATCGTTACTACCGGTGGCGGAGGGATGATCATTACCGATGATGAAGGTCTGGCCTGGCGTGCCAAGCACCTTACGACTACTGCCAAGGTTCCGCATCCCTGGGAGTTTTTGCACGATGAACTGGGTTACAATTTCCGGATGCCGAATCTCAATGCTGCTTTGGGGCTGGCCCAGTTGGAAAACCTGCCCCGTTTCCTCGGTTTTAAAAGGGGCTTGGCCGATGATTATCGCCGGTTTTTTGAAGAAAGAGGATTGCGTTTTGTCAGCGAGCCCTGCGGAGGTTTGTCAAACTATTGGCTGAATGCCCTGATTCTGGAGGATGAACAACAGCGCGATGCCTTTTTGCAAACCACCAACGAGGCGAAAATCATGACCCGTTGCCTCTGGCGGCCGATGCATATGCTGGATATGTATCGGTATTGTCAGCGGGATGCACTATCCACGACCAACTATCTGTACCGGCGGTTGGTTAACCTTCCCAGCGGTGTTTTCATATGAACAAGAAGGACCTTATCCTCGTCGGAGGGGGCGGACACTGCCATTCCGTTATCGATGTCATCGAGGCATTGGGGGACTACCGTATCGCCGGTGTGCTCGATCTTCCCGAAAGAGCCGGGTCAAAAGTTTTGGGTTACACTGTGATCGGCTGTGACGACGATATCCCCCGGTTAATTGAAGAGGGAATGAACGACTATGTGATCACCCTAGGGCAGATCAAGAGTCCCGACCGGCGTATTTCCTTATTTCGGGAGATCAAGTCCAGGAGTGGGCATTTGCCGGCGATCCTTTCGCCTCTTGCCCACGTCAGTCCCCACGCTGCCATCGGAGAGGGGACCATCGTCATGCATGGTGCCCTGGTCAATGCCGGGGCGCGGGTCGGGTGCAATTGTACGATTAATAGCAGGGCTCTTGTCGAACACGATGTACAGGTCGATGATCATTGCCATTTATCAACTGCCTGCGTAATCAACGGTTCGGTCCGAATAGGTGAAGGAACCCTTGTCGGTAGCGGTGCGGTTATCAGGGAAAATATCGTAATCGGACCGGGGTGCATCATCGGGGCCGGTGCACTGGTGCGGAAATCCTTGTCGCCAGGCAGCCTGTATGTCGGCGGGAAGAGTGACCACTGAAAGGGATATGCTAATGCGGCAACGGGTTTTCATCATTGCTGAAGTGGGCGTTAATCATAACGGCTGTCTTGATCTTGCCAAAAAACTGGTCGATGTGGCTGCCGGTGCGGGTGCCGATGCGGTCAAATTTCAAACTTTCAAGGCCGAAACCCTTGTGTCCCGATGTGCCCCGAAAGCGAATTATCAGCAGCGAACCACCGGGGAGGGAGAGTCACAGTTCGATATGCTTCGCCGGTTGGAGTTGTCGGCGGATGACCACCGGGAACTCATCGAACACTGCCGACGGTCAGGGATTCTCTTTTTGTCCTCCCCCTTTGACCTGGAGAGTATCGACCTGCTCTTGGACCTGGGCCTCGAGATCTTCAAGATTCCGTCCGGGGAGATAACCAATCTTCCCTATTTGCGGCGAATCGGCGGGCTTGGCAAAGAAATCATCCTTTCCACCGGCATGGCCGTGATGGATGAAATCGGGGCGGCCCTGCGGGTATTGACCGAAGCCGGCACCCACAAAGAACGGATTACCGTGCTGCACTGCAACACCGAATATCCGACCCCCATGGAGGATGTCAACCTTCGCGCCATGCGAAATATCGGCAAGGTTTTCGATGTCAGGATCGGTTATTCGGATCATACCGAAGGTATGGAAATACTGATCGCCGCCGTGGCGCTCGGTGCCAGGGTCATAGAAAAACATTTCACTCTTGATCGTACGCTCCCGGGTCCGGATCACCGCGCCTCTCTGGAGCCAGAGGGGTTGCTGGCCATGGTCGCTGCCATCCGCAATGTCGAGGTGGCCCTGGGATCCGGGGAAAAGCGGCCTTCGCCCTCCGAGCTTAAAAATATCAAGGTGGTGCGTAAAGCCATCGTAGCAGCGCGGGATATCCGCGAGGGGGAAGTGTTTACTGAGGATTCCCTGACCGTCAAACGGCCTGCCATCGGTCTCGCGCCGATGCTATGGGATGAAGTGATCGGTCGGCGTGCCGGGCGCGGATTTGCGGCGGGGGAGACGATCGTTCTGTAACGGATAGAAGGCCGGCGGCAAGGTCGCGGGTTGCGCCTGGGTGGAAGGGAAAGGATTTCCGATGCAAAAAAAAGTCTGCGTTTTTACGGGAACCAGGGCCGAATACGGTCTGTTGCGTCCCCTGATGGAACAGATCCGGGACGATCGACATCTGTGCCTGCAAATCCTGGCGACCGGTATGCACCTTTCACCGGAGTTCGGTTTAACCCGTCGGGATATTGAAGATAACGGATTTGTCATCGACGAAGCGGTCGAAATTCTGCTCAGTTCCGATACGGCAATCGGGCTGTGCAAATCGGTGGGATTGGGAATGCTGGGGTTTGGCGAGGCCTTGGCGCGCCTACGGCCCGATTGTCTGGTGATCCTCGGAGATCGTTTCGAAGCGTTGGCAGCTGCTTTTGCCGCCCAGATTCATGGGGTGCCGGTAGCCCACATCCATGGCGGTGAGGTTACCGAAGGTGCCATGGACGATGCTTTTCGCCATGCGATCAGTAAAATGAGCGTTTTGCATTTTGTCTCCACCGAAGCTCACCGGCGTCGCGTTATCCAGTTGGGGGAAAATCCGGCGCGGGTATTTCATGTCGGTGCCCTCGGCATCGAAAACATCAAGAAGTGCCATCTGCTGAGGCGTGAGGAACTGGAGAAAAGCCTGGGGCTTGTTTTTGCAGAAAAAAATGTTCTGGTCACTTTTCATCCGGCGACCCTGGAGCCAGGCACGGCTGGCAGCCAGTTCCAAAATCTTTTAACCGCTCTGGATCAAATGGCAAACATACAGGTGCTTTTTACCAAGGCCAATGCGGATACCGATGGCCGGGTCATAAACCGGATAATCGACGATTACGTGGCCAGACACCCCAGTCGGGCAGCGGCTTTCGTTTCCATGGGACAGGTGCGCTATCTGAGTACCATGCGGCTTGTTGATGCGGTCATCGGCAATAGCAGCAGCGGTATCATCGAGGCCCCGGGTTTCGGCGTGCCTGCCGTTAACATCGGTTCCCGACAGCGGGGCCGGGTCAAGGCTGCCAGCGTCGTCGATTGCGAACCGACGGTAGAGGGGATCGTAATGGCGATAAATAAGGTTTTTTCGAATAAATTTAAGAAAATGGCAGCAACGGTCGATAATCCTTATGAGGGTGAAAATACATCATTGAGGATCAAGGAGATTATCAGGGGAACGGATATTTCCGATATCCGGAAAACCTTTTATGACGTCCCGATCGACATGCTGGAGCGATGCCATGAGAAGTGCCAAGAAAATAACTGTCAACCCCCAGGCCACCATCAGGGAAGTGATTGAAACGATCGACGTTGGAGCCGTGCAGATAGCACTGGTGGTTGATGATGGCCAGTTGGTCGGCACGGTTACCGATGGTGATATCCGGCGAGCTTTTCTCAAGGGCAGGGAACTGAGTGATTCCATCGCCGGCATCTATAATCAACGTCCCGTCAAAGGTTATATCAGTCAGCCCAAGGAGGATCTGCTGCAGATGGCTCTGGCAGCCGGTGTTAAGCAGGTGCCCATGGTTGACGACCAGGACAAGTTGGTTGGCATCGAGTTTGTCGAAGAATATCTGCGGGTCAGTGAGAAGCCCAACTGGGTGGTGGTTATGGCCGGTGGGCTTGGCACCCGGTTGCATCCGTTGACGGAAAAAACGCCAAAACCGTTGCTTAAAGTTGGCTCCAAGCCGATTCTGGAAACCATTATCCGCAATTTTACCCGTTACGGGTTTCGCAATATCTATCTCAGTGTCAATTACAAGGCTGAGCAGATTCAGGACTACTTTTGTGACGGGCGATCCTTTGGTGCGAATCTGCAATACCTGGTGGAGGATAAGCGTCTCGGTACCGCCGGAGCTCTTAGTCTATTCCCGGAAACGCCAGAACAGCCGATCATCATTATGAACGGCGATCTTTTGACTAATGTTAATTTCGAGCATCTTCTTAATTACCACTTGTTGAGCGAAGCCAGCGCCACCATGTGCGTACGCGATTACGAGCTTCAAGTGCCCTATGGTGTGGTTCACACGGAAGGCGCCACCATCCAGGGACTCGAGGAAAAACCCATCCACCGGTATTATGTCAATGCCGGTATCTATGTGTTGAGCCCCGAAGTGATCCAGGAAATCCCGCGGGATCAATATTTCGATATGCCGCAGCTTTTTCAGAAACTGATCAGTGAGGGGGCCAAGACCTGTTCCTTCCCAGTGAGGGAATACTGGATGGATATCGGCCAACCCGCCGATTTTGAGCAGGCCAACGATGAGTATGCGGAGGTGTTCGGTGTTTGATGGCAGGCGGATTATTGCTCTTGTTCCGGCTCGGGGTGGCAGCAAGGGGCTGCCGGGCAAAAATATTCGTGAACTGGCTGGCCGGCCTTTACTTGCCTGGAGCATTGAGGCGGCCAGGCAAAGCCGTTATGTCGATCATGTGGCGGTGTCGACAGATAGCCGGGAAATAGCCGATATCGCGGAGTTGGAGGGTGTGCCGGTGCCATTTTTGAGACCTGCCCGCCTTGCAACGGATGAAGCAAGCAGTTTCGATGCCCTTATTCATGCTTTGGATTGGTATGACGGAAAAGCGACGTATTTCGATCTGGTTATCTGGTTGCAGCCGACGTCTCCTTTGCGAACGGCAACAGATATCGACGGAGCCATCGAACTTTTCTTTGAAAGAGAAGCTGAGTCCATCGTGTCGGTCTGTGAAACGGATCATCACCCCTGGTGGAGCAATGTGCTTCCCGCTGACGGTAATATGAGTGGCTTTCTTCGGCGTGAAGTATTGAATTCCAATCGACAGGATTTACCCCGCCATTATCGCCTCAATGGTGCTCTTTACCTTGGCGCAACAGACTTTTTGAGAAAGCAGCATTCCTTTTTTGGAGATGCCACTTACGCTTATATCATGCCCAAGGAAAGATCGATCGATATTGATGATCTTTTTGATTTTAGCCTTGCCGAATTTCTCCTTTTGAAAAACTGATTTAGCAAAAAGCCCTGAAAAATATTGCCAGGTTTTTTTGCGGGATCAGGTAGTCAATTCTTCCAGCAATTGGCGGACATCCTTATTTCCCGGATCCCTTTCCAACAGATACTCAAAAACGGTTATTGCAGATTGTTGCTGATCGATCTCTTTGTACAGTTTGCCTACTTTCAATAAAACCACCGGGTCATCCGGATTTTTCTCCAGGTAATCTGCATAGGCATTCAGCGCGGTTTGCATCTGGCCCAGTAATTTAGCCAGATCCGCGAATTGCGGAAGATAGACGGGGGCCATGGTTGACAGGCATTGAAGCGCTAGTAAAGCATTTTTCCCGTCTCCCAGGTCGAGGGACAACGTGGCAATTCTTCTCAGAGCGTCTTCCCTCGCCATATCGGAGCTCATTTCGATGACCTGCTGATAGGCATCAAGAGCTTCAGCCGGTTCCTGGTTCAACTCGGCGAGATACCCCGTGGTCAGATGCAGGACAGGCAACGCCTCCTTTTGTTCCATGGATGCAAGTCCCTCAACCATGCCGGACAGGGAAGCGTGATCCTTGTTTTTAAACAGCATATGGGCTTTACTGCGGGCTACTTCGGGGGCTGCGTCCCGGTAGCTGCGCTGCAGGTGTATGGAGTCATGGCGGAGCATGAACGATTTGAATTCTTCTTCCAGTTTTTTTATTTCGTGCGCAGAGGATGCTGCCGGACAGTGCACTATAGCGAGAGTATGGCGTTTTTCCCACAGTTTTACACGGCCAGATTCTTCAAATTGACGCCATGCCCGGGCCAGTTTTACGATGTTAGTTTGTGGGTCTTCTTCCGCCATGCGCAATTCAACGCGTTGTCTGGCCATATTGAGAAGGCTGAGGAGGTTGCTGGCGCCGTCACGATAGGCTTCGTAATAGATGCGACCGGTTTCCTCGATCTGCTCATCGCTCCATTCCTGGTCGGTGTCCGGCCTGACAATATTCACAAAATGGCGCAAACTATATTTTTTGACCAGATTCGCATAGGGGGCCATGGCTGGCCTTTTAAGGGAATTTTCCACCTTGTCCATGCGAATTTTATATTTAAAATTCTTTTTCAGTCCATTTCTGCCGAACAGACCATCGTTGCATTTCAAACCGTCATTGGCCAGTTTGTGAATGGCTCTGATTTTGGACTCTGCCGTTGTCAGTTTTCCCAGCAGAGTCTTGTAGTAAGCCAAGCGTGTTGCTCTATCATCCGTGGGCATGGTACGACGCAAAAGGGTGGATGCAGGCTCTGCCAAAGGTTCGAAGGTTATTCCGGATAACGGTTGATAGAGAACATTTTCAATGCGGGCGGCCTTGGCAGCAGGGTTGATGGTTTTACATCCGGACTGTTGAGCAAGGTTGGCCTGAATCGCGAACGTCGGGATGGCTTCAGCCATGGCTCGGTGTGTAAATGCTCTGGAACCGTCATTGGTTTCAACCTGCGTATCGAATTGATTGAATTGAGGGCCGGCAAGGCTTTCGTTGCTGCCTTTGGCGTGGGACCGTCCCTGCTGGCTGAAACAAAGATCAACGCCCGCCAAGACGATCTGGCTGAAACCCATTTCGACGGCGACGGCAAAAGCGGTGTTGGTCACAGTGGGGCCTGAGCCGAATAGGAACTCATCCTCTCCACCGTCCTCCCAAGGGAATCGTTTCCCAACATACAGACTGCGTCCCTGCCATTGGCTCAGCAAGGGCGGATGGACATGGTAGCTGTTGATAAAGATACTTTTGTCCCAGAAGTCAAGCATTTCCTTGCTGACGTCGAAACTGATCGCGTGGGGGTCCACGGAAAAGAAAACATCCGGGATAATGCCGACTTGCCGCAGGCGTCGTGCTATGCGGGAAACGGCCAATACCACCAAGTCATTACGGTTTTCCCGAACCCACGGGAGAATGTTATCGAGGGAAGGTCCTCCGGCCAGCAGGATAGCCGTCTTTCCGGCAAAAATCCCTTTCAAGCAGGCGGCGGAAACGCGATTGTCCGCAAGGTTCTCCAACTGGCGTTGAATGAATACCTGCGAACCCAGTTCCACTTTTGTTTGCCATGCAATGGCATCGACAGTGTTTCGAACACTCCAGTAAAGGACCGGATACTCATGCAGAAAGGCATCGCTTCCGGCAAAAGACTTCCAGATGTTGATTCGTTCTGTATACAGGTAGTTTGAAACCTGAAATCTGACCAGATTGTTTTGCAGATTTTGTTCGCAACTACAGGCAATTCTTTCATCAAGGCCGCTTAGCAGACCTTCCTCATTCAGGCGCTCCAGCACCTGGGGTAATTCGACAAAGAGATAGCGGGAGCCTTTCGGCAACCCAATTTTAAGCAGGTAGGTTAATAACAATCCGGAATCCGTACCGACGATAATGTGTAGGGTCTTTTCCCGGAAAAGTCCATCCCCGAATTGTTTTTGATAGAGAGTATGGGCTCCGATTCGCCTGAAGGTATCGCGGTTGATCGGATAAAGGTAGCGGTCCCCGTATTCATTGACCAGAAATGGGCCGAGCTGGATATCAGATTGAGCGGTCAAGATATGCTCCCGGGTTTAGGTTTGGCGAAACCAGGTGTCTTTTGCATTCTTTTTATGCCGACAACGGATGCCGGGTTTTGTACTGGCTGTTTTCCAGTACGACCTGAATGGCACGGTTGGTGGCCGGGGCGAACAGAATGGGTGCCATGAGGTTCAGGGTTACCTTGCGATCGGCAGGGACCGTTACAACGGCTAGGGCGTGGCATTCGTCATCCTTTTCGATGCCGAGCTTGCTCCGCTCGCGATCATTGGGGATCACCTTGTAGTCCAGGAAAAAGTTGGTCGGATCGGTCAGCACGAATGCGATCTCGGGGTCCTCCACGCTCTGGATCCAGAATAGCGGTCCGTTTTTCTTGTTGGGCATGACAATGAAGTCGCGCAGGTTTTCGAAACCGACCAGTCCTTCAACGAATCGGACCGTATCGTTCGGATCGAATTCGACCTCGCCAAAGCGTGTCATGATGGTTTTTTTCATAGCGACTCCTTCTTCACCATGGCTGAAGTCAACATATCGAGATCGGCAAGGTTCCACTGGCTGGCCTCCCTGTTTTCAAGGCAGATGCGATCGTAGATTTCCTGGCGGTAGATTTTTTTATCGGCGGGAGCTTCGATACCGATGCGGATGCCGGCTCCCTTGGTTTCTATAAAGGTGATTTTGATGTCGTCCCCGATGACAATGCCTTCACCGGGTTTTCTGGTCAGAACCAGCATGTCGCCCTCCCTGGCTGCGCTGGACCCTTCTCCAAGGGTCGTGAATGTGAAGCGACGGGCTCAGGTCTCGCCCGCGACGATTTGGCAGGTTGTTTTTTTCATGGTGGCTGCGAATTCATCAGAAATAATCGAGAATGGATAGCTGGCTGATTTTTGCAGTCACGTTCAGTGCTGCCTGCAAAGCCTGTTCCTGCTGGGCCAGATCGGAGTACGCCTCGACAATGTCGGCATCCCGAATGGAGGAAAGCTTGGTTTCCATACTGTCGGTGAATTCCTGCATGCGGACCCCGGCTTCTTCGATCCGCACCGCCGAGGTGCCCATTTTGCTGCGATACCCACGAACCTGATCCGCCCCGACCTCCAGATCGTCCAGGCGGGAAAGGGCCTGTTCCATATCCATGGAACCGAGATTCTGTTCCAGGTCGCCGAGCAGGCCGAGGATGTTGATGCCGCCGCCCTGGCCCTGAAACAGTTCGGCGCCGGTCACATTGGTGACGACTTTCTGACCCGGACCTATCTGCAGTTCCACGTGATTATCGTCGCCCTGATAGAGGCTCGGATCCTCGGTGTCGGGAAAGGGGGTGGCGTTGAACTCGTAACCGGAAAACAGGTATTTGCCTTCGATCTGGGTGTTGGCCAGGGCATAGGCGTCTTCCTTGAGCATCTTCATCTGCTGGCTGTAGGCCTCGAAATCCGCTTCTCCAAGGGAGCCGTTGCCTGCCGCCAGAACGAGTTCCTTGGCTTCCACCATGAGGTTTTCCACCTCGTCCAGAACCGAATCGAGGTTGTCAAGCTGGCTCGCGGCGGTGGATATCGTACTCTGGAAGCGTTCCGAATCGCGGATCTGACTTTCGGTGGATATGACGGAGGCTGCCGCGGACGGGTCGTCGGAAGGTTTGTTGAGACGGACCCCGCTGGCGGCCGTTTCCAGGGATTGCTGCATCCTGGCGCTTGCACGTCCGACCTGGGACTGGAGGGTTCTGTATGTCGCGGTCAAGGTGGTTTTCATCGTCTGCCTCGTCGAGAGTGCGGTTCGGGGTTCAACGTTGCCGCCAACGGGCCTCGCAGTCAAATCCCGCTGAATTCACTATCGCTATCGTTTGATCGATAAGACGGTATCCATCATTTCATCGACGGTTGTCAGAAGTTTGGCAGAGGCTTCGAAGCCTCGCTGATATTGGATCAGGTTGATCATCTCTTCTTCCAGCGACACCCCGACCTTGGCATCGAGCAGGTTCTCAAGTTGCACCATGGAATCCTCGAGTCCCGATACCGAGAGCTGGTTCTGGGAACTCTCGATGCCGATGTAGGATGTCATTTTGCCGTAAAAGGATCCGAAGCTGTCGGTGCCGTCTATGACCTCGCTGCTGCCGAGGGCAGCCATGAGCAGGGCGTTACGGTTATCTCCACTGGCGGCGGATTGTCCAGCGGCCAGCTGATTGCCGTCGGTCAACGCCACTTCAATGCTTGCCGAAGCCCCGCTCCAGGGCGAGGCCGAAGGATCGCTCGACGGGGCCGTGCTGAAAAAAGCCTTACCGGTGGAGCCGTCCAGGCCGGTGCCGCCGGCATGCAGGGCGTTGACTTCCGTGGCCAGGCTGTAAGCCAGCTTGTCGAGGTCGTCACGGACCTTGGGAAGGAATTCATCGCGCAAGGAGACCAGTCCTTTGAACTCTCCATTGAGGCTCTGGTTGTCGACGACCCGGGTCGCGGTCCCAAGGTCGAGTTGAAGCTTCGATCCGGAAGTGGTCGGAATCGCCTCAAGGGAGAAGGCCTGTTTGTCGCTTACCAGCGGCAGGCCGGTGGACAGCTGCACATTGACGCGTCCGTCCTGGTTTTCATAGTACTGAATGCCAAGGCTGTAGGATAAATCCTGCAGCAGGCTGTCGCGCGCATCCCTGGAGGCGTTGTCGCTGATTCCGGTACTCTCCACCGTGGCGATGCGTTCGTTATATTCCACGATCTGCTGAAGTTTTTGATTGATGTCGCCGATTTTGGAGGTCAGGGCATCATCCACCTGTTGGGACAGGTCGGCCAGATCCTGCGATATGTTATGAAAGCTGTCGGTAAGGAGCGTGCCGTACTGTAATACGGTATCGCGTTCGACGGTGCCGTCGGGAGTGACGGACAACTGTTCCCAACTGTCGAAAAACTGATCGATTTTGGATGTGAGGTTGCCGTCGCCGAGGTTGAAGATGGTTTCCAGTTCCGCCAGCGGCGTAGCTTGTGCCGACTGTTCGCCAAGGGCGGCATTCTTGTCGAGGATCTGCCGGCTGAGAAAGGTGTCTTCGGCCCGCTGGATGTTGCTGGCCGTCACGCCGCGCCCGATCTGGAACCCGCGAAAGTTCAGGGCGGGGACCGTGCTTAAGTCGACGTTCTGCCGGGAGTACCCGTCCGTGTTGACGTTGGCGATGTTGTTGCCCGTGACGTCGATCAGGGTCTGATGCGTGGAAAGGCTGGTCTTCCCGAGGTTAAGGGCGTCGGAGAGGCCGCTCATGTCAGATCCTTCCCGAGAGCAGGGTCCCGCCGTGATTCACTTTGCGGGGGGCGGCACCGGCACCGTAGAGGGTGTTCGATGTCTGTTGCCCGAAAAAGCCCATCAGGTCTCTCACCCAGCGCAGCGCAGCCCAGAACAGGTAGGCATTGCGGCGGTTTTCCTCGCGGACGGTTTCGGCCAGTTCCTGCACCTTCGGGTCGTCCAGACTTCCCTTCTGCAGGTCGATACCGGCGAGCAGCTGCTCTTTTTCCTGCACCGTGGCAAGCATCTGTTCGATGCGCAGGGCTTTGGCATGTTCACGTTCCTGAAGAATCAGGTCGTGGAGTCGATGCAGTTGTTCGGTAAGGTTCCCGTGCATTATTCGCCCTTGTTTTCCGCCAGGAATTTAAGCAGGCTGGTCGCTACCTTCGTGGAATCGGGACGATAGCTTCCGTCGGCGATCTGTTCCTTCAGCGACTGCAACTTTTCCGCGCGATTCGTTTCGGATGCGGCGGAAGCTTCCCTGGCCCGCATGGTTTGGGAAATGACCGAGGAGAACTGCACCCGGTCGATGCCGCCCTGATTGGCTTTATCGTTTTTCTGGGCCTTGTCGTTTTTTTTGACCCGGTCGATGGGGCCGATGTTGTTGAAGCCGTTACCGTTGATTTTTATGCTCATGACTTTACCTTCCCTGTTAGCCTGTTTCTCGAAGCCGATGACGCAACATCGACCCGGCCTGAAAGGGGCTCTGGTGAAAAAAAGAGGCTGGCAAGACACCGAAAATAGGTCTTCTATTTCCCTTATCGGCAGGCTTGAGCAGTTACTTTAGGTTTTTTTACAAAAAATGACAAAGCCTGTTGTTTTTTCGACAAATTATTTTTCTGATGCAGCCAGGAGGTTTTTGGACAGTTGTCGGTATAAGCTTTCGGCAATACCGATGCCCTGGGTGCGCGATATCTGAACCGCCACTTCCTGGTCCATCAGGTCTCGAAACATTTCCTGGTCGTTGCCTTCATTGAGCAACCCGTCTTTCGGAATCGTGGAACGCATTTCCTTGAGCATGCTTTTTAGCATGATAGCCTCAAAGTCCTGGCAGCTTTTGCGCAGGTTGGCCGCTTTGTCGCTCTTGTCCGAAGGCAGGTTGCGCACCTGGTTTCCGGATGCGAGCAGGGTAACGGCAGGGTTTATGATGTCCGACATGTTTTTGACTCCGAAAAAGATCTCGAATGCGGAGGGGATCTCCGTGTCTTGTTATCTTTTCGGCATGAAGTGGGGAAAGGTTTAGGGAAAAGGTTCGAGGCCAAGGGGCAAAGGTGAAAGGCCTGGGGGACGCGGTTTGCGGGATGCGGGACGCGAAAATCGTTTTTTTGACAAGGGAACCGGTGCCGGATATGCGTAGTCACCAGTCACCAGTCACCAGTGACAAATGACACTTTTACAAAACAACCAGTTCCGCGTGCAGTGCGCCGGCGGCCTTGATGGCCTGGAAAATGGCGATGAGGTCGCGGGGAGTGGCGCCGATGGCATTGAGAGCCCGGGCGACGTCGCCGATGCTGACGCCCATTTCCATGACAATCAGGTTTCCGTTTTCTTCGGAAGCTTCGATGGTGGTGTCGGGTACGACCGTGGTTTCGCCTTCGGAAAAGGGCAGGGGCTGGGATACCTGGTCCTGTTCGCTGATGACGAGATTGAGGTTGCCGTGGGAAACGGCCACCGTCGCGATGCGCACCTCTTCGCCCATGACGATGGTGCCGGTTTTTTCGTTGACCACGATCCGCGCCATGCTGTCCGGGCGTATGTTGATGCTTTCGAGACTGGCGATGAAATTTACCGGTTGCCGGCGTTGCCCTTCAGGGATGGAAACTCGCAGGCTGCCGCTGTCTTCGGCTCTGGCCAGAGGTTTTCCGAAATGGGCGTTGATGGCGTCGGCCATGCGGGTGACGGTGGTGAAATCGGGGCTGGACAACTGGTAGTGGAGCTCCGCCCCGGTATCGAGTCGGTAAGGGACCTCCCGTTCCACCAGGGCGCCGCCGGGGATCCGTCCGACCGTAGGATGGTTTTTCTGCACCGTGGCGGCTTTGCCGCCATACGCCAGGCCACCGACGGCCAACGGCCCCTGCGCCACGGCATAGACCTGACCGTCCGGTCCCTTGAGGGGCGTCATCAGCAGGCTGCCGCCCACCAGACTGTCCGCGTCACCGATGGAGGAGACCAGCACGTCGATGGTCGATCCGGTTTTGGAAAAAGGCGGCAGTTCCGCCGTAACGATGACGGCGGCAACGTTGTCGACCTTGACGTCGTTGGCATCGACGGTGACCCCGAGACGCTCCATCATGTTGACCAGCGAACGAACGGTGAACCGGGTGCTGTCGCTGTCACCGCTGCCGTTGAGACCGACGACCAGTCCGTAGCCGACCAACTGGTTGCTGCGTACTCCCTGCAGACGGGCGATGTCCTTGATGCGGGTGGCTTTGGCAGGTGAGAGAGCGGTGCACAGCATCAGGGTGAGGCAGAACAGGGTGATGAAATGTCGCAGCATAAACGGAATCCTTTATAAACCCCGTGATTGGTGATTTGTGATTGATAAAATCACTACATGCCAAACTTCAGCTATCCGTAACTAATCACGAATTATCAGTCACCAGTCACTGGTTAAAAAAGCCTTAAAACGGCCAGATATGGTCGAGCACCCGGGTCATCCAGCCTGGGCGTTGCTTGTCGCTGATCACGCCTTTGCCGGTATAGGCGATCCTGGCGTCCAGAATATGTCTGGAGTTGACGATATTCTGCGAAGAGATGTCCGACGGCCGGATGATGCCTTCGAGAAGGATGATCTGGTCCTCGTTGTTGACGGTCACGGTCTTGCCGCCGGCGATGCACAGATTGCCGTTGGGCAGTTCCTCGATCACCTGGGCGGTAAGGGTGGCGACGAGGTCCTCCTTGCGGGAGGTGCTGCCGGAGCCGTCGAAATCGTTTTCAAAATCGGTATTGATCAGGCTGGTAGGGTCGATGAAATTGTTAAGCTTGCCGATATTGCCCTCCAGGCCGAAGAAGTTGGTGATCCCGGCGGACATGCTGCTCGAGCGCCCCGTGGCGGTGCTGGCTTCCTTGCTGGCGCTGGCCTGCTCGTAGATGGCGACGGTGACGATATCGCCCACATGCCGCGCCTTGTTGTCGCGGAACAGACTGCCGCGTCCCTCGGTCCACAGGGAACCGGGGGTCTGGGGTTGCTCGGGTTGTACCCGGCGTGCGGCGATGGGAGTCTGGTGAGGCTGCGGTTCCGCCATGGGGCCGGCGGCACAACCGACCATCAGCAGCAGAGCCGGCATGATCGTCCAGAGGCGCGCAGAAAGGATCATGTCATAGCTCCACTTCCACGGCGGAGGGCGCCGTTACGCGGCAGAGTATTTCTTTTCGGGAACTGATGTTTCTGACCCGGATGGTTTCGTTTTCGGTACCGTTCTCCCGGGCCTGACCGCGTGCGGTTACGATCAACGCTCCCAAGCTTGCTGTGATGGTGACCATATCTCCGCGTTTTACCAATGGCGGTGTTTCCAGGCTGGAACGGGAAAAAGCCGTTCCCATGCGGATCGAGCGACGCAACTTCTTGCCGAGCATATCCCTGGCGTCGAGGCAGGGGCTGCGCAGGTTGGCAAGATCCATGGTCACCATGGTCAGGTCCTCGGGGCCGAGAATGGTGCCGCGTGGCAGATCGGCTGCGGCAACGGCGACCGGCGCCAGAGCTTCCAGATCGGCGTAAAGGGTCATGTTCTTAACCACCCTGCCATCGGACCGCAGGATCAAGTTGAAGCGGCGACTGTCGAGCAGTCGGGGGCTGGACGGGGTTATCTCCCAATGCAGGCGGCCGGCCGGAACCTGAAACGGTTTGAGTCGCTGAATTTCGCGCAGGCGGATCCGGGCCTGGGGATAGCGTTTCTGCTGCTTTTGCAGATATGTGGTCAGGACCTTGCGGATTTTTTCCTGGTCGACCCTGACACCGGAGGGTTGATCGCAAAACCCGTGCGATGCGAGGGTGAAAAGGAAAAAAAACAATAAAAACGTTGTCCTTTGCACGACAGTCATGCGGTGTATTCCTTACACGAGGTTGTTGGTCATCTGCAGCATTTCGTCGGCGGTCTTGATGGCCTTGGAGTTGATTTCGTAGGCACGCTGACCGGCGATCATGTTGACCATCTCCTCCATGATGCTGACGTTGGAGCCTTCCAGAAACCCTTGGGCGAGACTGCCGAAACCGTCTTCGCCGGGGTTGCCGGTTACCGGTACCCCGGTGGTCGGCGTTTCGGTGTAGAGGTTGTGGCCGATGGCATTGAGCCCGGCCGGATTGCTGAAGCGGGTAAGGCTGATGGTACCGACCTGGGTCGGCGCGTTTTCACCGTCGAGCAGAACCTCTACCGAGCCGTAGTTGCCGATGGATACCTGGGTGGCGTTTTCGGGGATGATGATTTCCGGCGACAGGGGATAGCCGTCGGAAGTCACCAGGCGTCCGGTACCGTCCTTTTTGAAGGCGCCGGCGCGGGTATAGGCCGCCTCGCCGTTGGGCATGGTGATCTGGAAAAACCCCTCTCCCTCGATGGCGATATCGAGGTCGTTGCCGGTTTGCTGGAAGTCACCGGTGGTGAAGACTTTCTGGATGGAGGCGACGCGCGATCCGAGCCCGACCTGAACACTGGTCGGCTGTTCGACTCCGGAACTGCCATCGGCACCCGCCACCTTGACCGTCTGGTAGAGGATATCCTGGAAGTCGGCGCGACTTTTCTTGAAGCCGGCGCTGTTGACATTGGCCAGGTTGTGAGCGATCACATCCATGTTGATCTGCTGGGCTTCCATTCCGGTCGCCGATGTCCATAACGCCCTGATCATGGTGCAAACTCCTTTGCGTTTTCGTGCTTTACCCTCCCGAGGCAATATCGCGCCACACGGCAGGTTAATGACAATATCGATGAGGCTACGCTGAAATCATTATCCCAGGGTACCGAGTTTGTTAGCTTCGGAGGCCAGGGAATGATAGGTCTTGAGCATTTTCTGGCAGGCTTCGAATACGCGGGTCGATTCGACCATCTGACTCATTTCCTGCATCAGGTTGACATTGGAACCTTCCAGCTGCCCCTGGAATATGTGGGGATCGGTGACCAGGGTTTCCAATTGACGTTCCTGGCCTTTCGGTACGGTAAACTGTCCGCCGCCCTGACGGCTGAGGACGGAATAATCGTCGAAAGTATACAGAGGGATTTTTGTTTGCTGACCTTCGTCGAGCATGATGGTGCCGTCTTCGGCGATGGTGATGTCGGGATTCGGCACGGTGATGGGGCGTCCGTCCTCCCCGAGCAGAGCCATGCCCTGGGCGTTGATCATGCGTCCTTCGCTGTCCAGGCGCAGGCTGCCTTGTCGGGTATAGTAGACGTTGCCCTGCTCGTCCTGCACTTTGAAAAAGCCTTCGCCTTGAATGGCCAGGTGGGTCGGCACACCGGAGGGCGACAGGTTGCCCTGGGAAAAATCGGTGAAGCCTTCTTCGATTTCGGCGAGATTGACACGCTCCAAAAATTGCCCGTTCGCGGCTCTTTCCATCATGGTCTTGAATACCGATTGACCTTTTTTAAAGCCGATCGTTTCGTTGTTGGAAAGGTTATGGCTGATGGTATCCATCATTTGCTGGCGTACCAGGGCTCCCGAAAGGGCGACGTAGGTTCCTCGATTCATAGCGGCCTCATTTGGTTCGTTAAGTCGATGGTTAACTATCGACCCCTTGGCGGTTTTTCTTTAATGTTTTATGGGCAGCTCGAAGAAAAAGCCTTGCAGGTTGTACCAAAACAATTTGCGGAGTCCGGTGATGGGCGACCAGAATTCCGGGTTGTTCTATGATCCCTTGATTTTGTGCGCAGGGCGGAGACTTGTGTTCGACTTGCGTCGTTGAAAAAGGGCACAAGCGGGCCATCCCCAACATGTTCCCGGATGGCCCGCCGAAACATGTCAATTTATCATGCCGTCAACCAGGGAGGCAGTGGAGATGGCGCTCGGCCGAAGCGGCGGTTGCGGTCGTCCGGCTCGGCTCAGGCGGATAAGTTGTCTGACCTCGGCCGGCGGCAGCATCAGCAGATCGGCGATCTGTTGGGCCGTCATGCCCTGGGCCGCCATTCCCGCCGCCATTCTGTACCGGTCGGGGGTGGTTCCAGGGCCATGGTTCCTTTGGAGGCGCTGTTTGAGAGTGGCTTGCAGCATGGGCGTCTGGAAGGCCGGCGGTTGCTGGGGGCTGCTAGAATTTTCGGGAATGGAAGGATCGAGGTTGCGCAACTGCTGTTTGAGATGTTTCAGGCGCAATGCCAGGATAAAGGCAGCGGATACCCCCGCCAAACCTATGACTGCGGTCAGTATGAACAATATCATTAACGAAGACATGATGTTCAGCGGGCCGTCGATGATCGACCCGTCCCTCCTGTTTGAGATCGTTTGATCGACGTCTTAAGTTTCATCAGAGCCTGGCTGTGCAGTTGGGAGACGCGTCCTTCGGACAACTCCAGCACTTCCGCGATCTCTTTCTGGCTCAGTTCTTCATAGTAATAAAGCGAAACGACCAGACGCTCCTTTTCGGTGAGCCGATCGATCTGCCGGGCCAGCTCCTGCGTCAGTTCGCTGTTTTCGAGCATCTCCATGGCGCTGGGACTGTCCTGATCTTCGATGTTGTCCAGCATGGTCGGGCCGTCGGGCGAATCTTCGAGGGTTTCATGCAGACTGACGCAGCCGAGATAACTGACCTCGCCGAGCAACTGACGGTAGTCATCCAGTGTCATTTCCAGGGAGGATGCGACTTCCTCTTCCTCGGGAGGGCGGCCGAGGCGCCTTTCCAAATCCTCGATGGCCTGGCAGACGCGGGACTGCTTCTGACGCAGGGAGCGGGAAAACCAGTCCATGCGACGCACCTCATCGAGAACGGCGCCGCGCATGCGCTTTTCCGCAAAGGTTTTAAACAATACCCCCATGCTCGGCTTGAAGCGGTTCGCGGCATCGACCAGGCCCACCATAGCGGCGCTTGCGATATCTTCGCGGGTCATGAAGGCAGGAACCTGACTTACCATGCGCTCGGTCAGGAAACTCACCATGTGCAGGTGGCTCTTGATCAGCCGATCCTTTTCATCCGCTCTGACGGGGGCGTAGACAGGTCCGAAATTCATGGCAGATCCCCTCCGTTGACGGAAAACAGGCGTTTCCAGAAAAACTGCAAAGTGCCTTTGGGGTGGATTTCCGCGGGAGCATTCATAATATTTTTGGCAAAACCGGTGAATGCGCCGCTGGTCTTGCTGCCCGGATAGAGTTCCACCATGGGGCTTTGGCGGCGGATCGATTCCCGCAGTCGCTTGTCGAAAGGGATACAGCCCAGATAATCGATACTGATGGACAGGTAGCGATTGGCGACCGTGGTCAGTTTCTGGTAAACATCCAGACCTTCGGAAGTGTTGCCGACCGAATTGACGATCAGTTGGAATTCCTTTTGATGGTAGCGGGTCGAGAGCAGTTTCATCAAAGCGTAGGCATCGGTGATGGCAGTCGGCTCGGGACTGGTCACGATGAAGATTTCCTGGGCGGCGACGGTGAAGTAGGTGACGTTTTCTGAAATGCCGGCTTCCGTGTCGATAAGCACCACATCGAAATCCTCCTGCAGACTGTCGAGGTCTTCGATAAGACGCATGCGCTGCAGGGAATCGAGCCGGGTGAACTGCTGCACCCCCGACCCGGCCGGAAGAATTTTAATGCCCCAGGGGCCTTCGACCATGATCTCCTCGAGAGATTTGAGCCCTTCGAAGAAGTGGTTGAGGTTGTAGCGCGGGTTGAGTCCGAAGACGACATCGATGTTGGCCAGTCCCAGGTCCGCGTCGATGATCAGGATCTTTTTTCCCAGCTGCGCCAGGGCATAAGCCGTATTGGCCACGACGGCGGTTTTGCCCACGCCGCCTTTGCCGCTGGCCACGGCAATGACGCGCGTCGGTTGAATTTCGGCCGTCGACATGTCGTCCTGTTCGCCTCGGAAGTCCTTCATGGTGCGCAACGTTTCCGCTTGATCGGTCTGCTCGTAATGGCTGTTCATACGGCCTTCTCTCGATGACTGCCGGTGATGAATCCGGTTATGGCTTCGGCATCAGCTTCAATCAAATCTTCAGGCACCCGCTGCCCGTTGGTAAGAAACGACAGGGGCAGCTGCTGGGTCAGTGAAATGTTAAGCACCGTGCCGCATTGTTCGCACTCGTCCAGTTTGGTGAAAACCAGGCTGTGCAGAGGGATGCGACCGAAGCGTTTTACGATATCGGTCAGTTCCCGGTCCCGGGTGGTGGCGGAAAGAACCAGGTGGTTTTCGGTGTCGGCCGTTTCGAGGAAAGTGGTCAGTTCCGCAATGCTCATGTCATCGCGGGGGCTGCGTCCAGCAGTGTCGATGAGGATCAGTTCCTTGTCTCGGTGCCGCTTCAATGCCTGCTGCAATTGTTCCGGCGTGGTAACGACCTCCACCGGGATGTTCATGATCTCCCCATATACCTTGAGTTGTTCGACGGCCGCGATGCGGTAGGTATCGATGGTGATCAGGGTGACGCCGGTAACGCCTCGCAGTAACTGGCTTGCGGCCATTTTGGCAATGGTCGTGGTCTTGCCGACTCCCGTCGGTCCGACCAAGGCAACGCGTTTCTGCCGGTTGGGACCGGTCTGGAATGGGGCGGCGACATGGATCATCCTGCCGATGGCCTCTGCCAGAAACTCTCGGATTCCCTGCGGGTCGCCAAGTTGTCTCGGCGAGAGCCTTTCCCATGCGTACTGTTCCAGGGCTGCAGCCGCTTCACCGCCGATGCCAAGGCGCTCAAGCTCATTCTGCAAAAGCCTCATTTCCCGGACTTCGGCGCTTGCTTTCGGTTTTTGAGGTCGTGGCGTGGCGATCGCTTGCGGTACCGCCGGTTCGGCGGGCTTTGCCAGTTGTTTTACCAGCGCCTTGAGTTCGTCGATCTCGTTCCGGACATCTTTGAGATTGTCTTCGTCAGGGTGTTTGGAGTTATGGTTCGTTGATGGATAGCCGTCAGAGTGGTTTTGCTGCGATTGCTTCCAGAGGTCCTGGTAGGTCAGCTCATCCTGTACCGCTTCCCGGTCCTCGGCCGGTTCGGGCGAGGACTCTTTGAGCGATTCCGGTTCCATGGAGTCGATAGCGGCCGTAACTTCGCAGATCGGCTTGCGAAAAACGCCCAATCCGCCTTTGCGTACCGTGCGGGTGGACAGGATCAAGGCATCCGGACCCAGAGCCTCTTTGACCTTCTTCAGGGCCAGGGGCATGGTTTCGGCTTCGAAGACTCTAACCAGCATTGATACTCACCGTTCCTAACGATTGCACCCTCAGGTGAGGGGAAATTTCATTATGGGACAGACACACCAGGTTGGGCAGGTAACGTTCGGTCAAGCGCTTGACATGCGGTCGAATCGTTGGCGGGCACAAAAGAATCGGTGTCGTGCCCCCGCCCAGGGATTGCATGGTGGCTGCCAGGTTTTCCAGAAGCGCCTGCGCCGTTCCCGGATCGAGTGTCAGGTAGCTGCCTTCACCGGTGCGCTGCACCGACTGCTCGATGGTCTCTTCGAGTTGCTGGTCCAGGGTCATCAGCTCCAGTAGATCATCCTCTTGCGCATGTTGGCCGCTGATGGCGCGGGCCATGGCCTGGCGGACCTGCTCGGTGAGCAAATCCGGGTCCTTGGTGGCGCCGCCCCAATCGGCCAGGGTCTCCAGAATGGTTCGCAGATCCCGGATCGAAACCTGTTCGCGAAGCAGATTCTGCAGTACTTTCATGATGCATCCCAGAGGTAAAAGGTTTGGCGTGAGCTCCTCGACCAGTTTCGGATAGCTCTTGCCAATATTATCTAGCAAGTTCTGTACCTCCTGGCGACCGATCAATTCGTGAGCATGTCTTTTTATGATTTCGGTGATGTGGGTGGTGATGACGGTGGTGCCGTCGACGACCGTGTATCCGGCAATCTGTGCCCTTTCCTTGAGCTCTTCCGCGATCCAGGTGGCCGGCAGGCCGAAGGCCGGTTCGGTGGTGGCCACCCCCTTCAGGGGTTCCGTGGCGATGCCGGGGTTCATGGCCAGGTGATGGTTGGGAAGGATTTCTCCGCCGGCGATGCGCATTCCCTTGAGAAGTACGGCGTATTCGTTGGGTTTGAGCTGCAGGTTGTCCTTGATATGGATCGGCGGGATGATGAAGCCGAAATCGAGGGCGAACTGTTTGCGGATGGAACGGATGCGTGGCAGAAGTTCGCCGTTCTGGTTGGCGTCCACCATCGGAATCAGGCCGTAGCCGACCTCCAGTTCCAGCATATCGACAGCCAGCATCTCTTCGTAGTTCTCTTCCTGAGTGGTCGATGGCTTATGTTCCTGCTGTTGAGCGATTTCCTCGTCGGCCTGGGTTTTCTGTACCTTGTAGGCGGCAAAGGCCAAAGCCGAAGACAGTACCAGGAAGGGGATGGTCGGCAGTCCGGGGATCAGGGCGAAGGCAAGCAAAATGCCGGAAACGACCCACAGTGCCTGGGGGTGTATGCTGAACTGGGTTTTCAGGGCTCCGCCGAAATCCTGTTCGCCGGCGGTACGGGTGACCAGGATGCCGGCGGCGGTGGAGATGATCAGAGCCGGAATCTGGCCCACCAGACCGTCGCCCACGGTAAGAATGGTATAGGTTTCGGCGGCGGTGCCGGGCGCCATGCTTTTTTGCATGACGCCGATAACGAATCCGGCGCCGATATTGATCAGGGTGATGATGATTCCCGCGATGGCGTCACCCTTTACGAATTTGCTGGCACCGTCCATGGCGCCGTAAAAAGTGGCCTCGCTGGCGATCTCCTGGCGGCGCTCGCGCGCTTCCGCTTCGGTAAGCAGGCCGGCATTGAGGTCGGCATCGATGGCCATCTGTTTGCCGGGCATGGCGTCGAGGGTGAAGCGGGCCGACACTTCGGCCACACGCCCGGCACCTTTGGTGATGACCATGAAGTTGATGACCACCAGGATGATGAAGACCACGATGCCGACCACATAGTTTCCGCCTACCACGAACTGTCCGAACGACTGAATGACCGAACCTGCGGCAGAGGGGCCTTCGTTGCCGCGCAAAAGAATCAGGCGCGTCGAGGCGACGTTCAGTGACAGGCGGAACAGGGTTGTGGCCAGCAGCACCGATGGAAAAAGTGCAAACTCCAGAGGCTTTATGGTGTAAAGACAGATGATCAGGATCAACAGGGCGATGGTGATGTTCATGGACAGAAAGATGTCCAGCATAAAGGACGGCAGGGGTAGAATCATGACCATCAGGATGGCCACCAGGCCGACGGCGACCATCACATCGCTGCGCAGAAAGAGCGTTTTCCAGTCCTGTTGTTTAAGATGATCGAGCATTTTTAAAATCGTTCCCTGTTATGCGTCATTTGTCTTTTGTTTATCGGGTTAACCATTGACCAAGGACTAATGACCAATGACGGTTTAAGGCCTTTTAAGTCCGTAAACATAGGCGAGGATTTCCGCCACCGCCTGGAACATCTCCTCCGGCACTTCCTTGCCGATGTCGATTTTGTACAGGGCGCGGGCCACCGGCTTGTTTTCCACCTGAGGGACTTTGTGCTCCCGGGCGATTTCGCGGATGCGCATGGCTACGGCATCGGCGCCCTTGGCGACGATCTGCGGCGCGTTCATGCGACTGCGGTCGTAGGCCAGGGCGATGGACAGGTGGGTCGGGTTGGTGATGACGACGTCGGCCTTGGGCACTTCGGCCATCATGCGACGGCGTGCGGCCTGCATCTGCAAAGAACGAATGCGCGACTTGATCTGCGGATCCCCTTCGCTTTCCTTGTGCTCTTCCTTCTGTTCCTGCTTGGTCATTTTCATTTTCTCTTCCATTTCCCAACGGACATAGAGAAAATCGAGCACCCCCAACAAAATCATGACACCGCAGGTACGCAACATGATGCGCCCCGCCATGCTGGCCAGAAAACGGACGGAGTCTTTGACGTCCATGTCGACCAGGTCAAGAGCATGACCGAATTCGGCAACGACCACCTTGTAGGCGATGATGCCGACCAGCAGAACCTTGAGCGAGGACTTGACCACTTCGATGATCGAACGCTTGGAAAACAGGCGGCCCAGGCCCGTCACCGGGTTGATTTTGGTGAAATCCGGCGTTAAGGATTTGGTTGAGAAAATCCATCCGATCTGCAGATAGCTCGACAGGATCCCAACGACCAGGGTTGTTAGCAGGATCGGTGCCAGGAGGAGGGCCATTTCCTGGCCGAGTCGGCTCAAAAGCATGATCACCGACAAGCGGGTAACCTCGAAAGAACCGGCTATGGTCCAGATTTGTCCCAGGATGTTCTCCAGGGAACGCCAGAAGACAGGGGCGTAAAAAGTCCATAGAAGCAAGGTGCCGGACATGATCGCCGCCGTATGAATCTCCTTACTTTGCGCCACCTGGCCTTTTTCGCGGAATTCATTGCGCCGCTTGGCTGTGGCTTGTTCTGTGCGTTCCTGATCCGAGTCTGCCATGACTATCCGTCCTTCCTCTTAAAGCAGGCGCAGAAGGGTGGCAAAACGTTCCTGCAGGCTGTTGAATTCCCGGTGCAGCATGACCGCCAGCAACTGCATGGTCAGGCCTATGGCGATGAACGACACCCCGATGTTGATGGGGAAGGAGAGCATGAAGGCATTCAATTGCTGAAAGATGCGCGACATGATACCCAGTATCAGCCCGGACAGCAGCAGCACGATAAGGACGGGGGCGCTGAATTTTACCGCCAGGACGAACATGTCGCCGGTCAGGCGGGACAGATAGGGGATGGCCTCGCCGCCCAGATCGACATTGCCGACGGGCAGCAGCCGATAGGACTCGGAAATCAGGCGCAGAAACAGGTGATGGATGTCGAAGGCCAGAAATATGAGAATGGCGAAGACGTTCTGAAACTGCGAGATCAGGGAAAGCTGATGCTGGTTTTGCGGGTCGAAAACGTTGGCGGCGGCAAAACCCATCTGGTAGCCGATAATAGCACCGCCGAATTCTACCGCGATGAAGATCAGGCGAGCCGTAAAGCCGATCATCAGTCCGACCAGCGTTTCCTGCGCCAGGAGGATAACCAGACCGACGGGCGTGGGAGGCGTTGGCGGCAGCAGCGGGGGCAACAGCGGAAATATTACCAGGGCAATGGTGACGGACAGGGCGATCCGCACCCGGACCGGGGTCTGGGCACTGCCGAAAACCGGCAGGGCGCCGAACAGCGAAGTGACCCGTGCAGCGCATACCATAAAGGCCTGGATCGTTTCGAGCGGCGGCAGGTCGATCCTCATCAGCCGCCCACATTCGGAATTTTATCGAAGATGCTTCGGGTAAAAGTGAGCAGGGTGCGAATCATCCAGGGGGCACATATCAGCAGGGTCACGAAAACCGCGACGATTTTAGGGATAAAGGTCATGGTCTGTTCGTTGATCTGAGTGGCTGCCTGGAAGATGCTTACCAGCAAACCCACGATAAGACCGGCGAGCAGCAGGGGGGCGGCGAGCATCAAAACCGTTTCGATGGCCTGGCGGCCGAGTGCTATGGCGAATTCCGGAGTCATGTCGGTGATTCCTTCCTGGGAGGCCTGAGCGGCTTGATCACATGTGAAAACTTTGCACCAGGGAGCCGACGATCAGTGTCCAGCCGTCGACCAGTACGAACAGCAGGAGCTTGAACGGCAGCGAAATGATGATCGGCGGCAGCATCATCATGCCCATGGACATAAGCACCGAGGCTACGATCATATCGATGACCAGAAAGGGAATGTAGATCATAAAGCCGATCTGAAAAGCGCGCTTCAATTCCGACAGCATGAAGGCCGGAATCAGGGTAAGGGTAGGCACATCTCCCCTGTTGGCGGGATCGGGGTGTCCGGAAATTTCCATCAGCAGGCTCAGTTCGCTTTCGGTCGTCTGGGAGAACATGAACCCGCGCATCGGTTCCACGGCAAGGTTAAAGGCCGTTTTCTGATCGATACTCTGAGCCAGATACGGTTGCACCGCCTGTTCGTTGATCTGGTTGAAAACGGGTGACATGATGAAGAAAGTCAGAAACAGCGCCAGTCCGACGATGATCTGGTTCGGGGGCATCTGCTGGGTGCCCATGGCCTGGCGCAGAAAGGACAGAACCACCGCCAGACGTATGAACGAGGTCATCATCAGCAAGATGGCCGGTGCCACCGACAGGACCGTCATGACCAGCAGAATCTGCATGAGGGTCGACGGCGGTGGCTGGCTGCCGGCCTGTCCGATACCGATGGTAATGGCCGGAAGCGGTTCGGAAAAGGCGACGGTCGGCAGCAGGATCATAAGAGCCGTTATCATGCCGGCGGCGGATTTCATGGACTTTCCTTCATGCGTTTGCTCAAGGTCCGTTCAAAAGGCTCCTTTTCCGCCTCGTCGGCAGGCAGTGGCATGTCGCACAGTAACGCGATGCCTTCGCCCGTTACCCCGAGCAGCAATTCCCGGTCGCGAACCTGCACCAGAAAAAGCGCTTTTTTAGGGCCCAGAGCACGTGTTTCACGAATGCGGATGATGCCGGAGCGCCCGCCTTCCGGCCAGCGCAACCAGCGTTTTGCGGCCGCATAAAGCAGCAGGATGACAGCCGTTACGATGGCCAGACCGGCCCAAAGCTGCAACCCTCCTGTCAGAGTGTCCGGTGCCCCATCGGCCGCCAGCAGCCTTTCCGGGGTCAGCAGCAAAGCCGCAATGGCGAAAATCTTTCTTGTCATCCGAGGTTCTCCAGGCGTTCCGCGGGGCTCACGACATCGGTGAGTCGCAGACCGTAGCGGTCCTTGACCATAACGGCTTCTCCGCGGGCGATGAGCCTCGAGTTGACATACAAATCCAGCGGTTCGCCGGCCAGTTTGTCCAACTCGATGATGCTGCCTTCCTGCAGTTGCAGAAGATCCTTGATCGGCATGCGGGTGGAACCGATTTCGACGGAAATTTCCAGAGGAATATCGAGCAGGAATCCGAGTTCGCGGATTTCCCCTTCGGTATCTTGGGTTTTGTTTTCCTTGGTTTCGTCAGTGGGCATGGTTTCCTCGCTATGGGGTTTTTACCAGGATATTGTGTCGCTGAATGCGTCCGGTGATGCGAACGGCTTTCTTTCCCTGATGCGTGCCGGCCATGGCCTGGAATTTCGGTTTTCCGGCTGCCCTGATCTGCAGTGGGCTGGATGGTGCGCAACCGAGATCGAGAATGTCGCCTTCCTCGAAGTTCAGAATATCTCTTACCGTCAGTTGGAGGGTTGCCAGACGCGCGGATACGTCGACATCCATCAGGTGGATTTCCTGTTCCAGCTGGGCCTGCCACGGGCGGTCCTGGCTTTCCGAAAAAAGCGAGGTGCGGGCCCGCATTTTTTCCTTCAGCGGGTCGAGCATGGCCATGGGCAGTACCAAAAGGATTTCATCTTCCAGGTTGGTGCCCGTGACCACGAAACGCGCCGCCAGAACCGAGGCATCTCCCGGAACGATATTGATCAGACGGGTGGAACTTTCGATCTTGACCAGGGAGCTTTCGATTTTTTCCAGGGGTGCAAAGGTCTTGTTGAGATCGAGACAGGCGTCCGCCATGGTGTTGCGCAGGATACTGGTTTCGATGGCGGTAAGGGCTCTTTCCGGCAAGGTCAACTCGACGTCCGGCGATCCGCCCAGAAGGTGTTCCAGCACGTAAAAGGCCAGTTTCTCCCGGAAGATGATGGCGCCTCGCCAACGCAGAGGGTCGAGGCGTATTACCCCCAGGGCATCTCGGCCGGTCAGCTGTTGCAGAAAGGTGTCGTATTCGTAGACCTCCATGATGCTGCGGCGCACCCCGATACTGCGTTGCATGCGATTGGTCAGGGATATGCCAAGGTGCCGGGCGAGGGTGTCGAGAATCAGATCGAAATTTTCGATCTTGCAATGACGCGGTCCCTGCAGGGCGAGCAGGTTAAGGCTCGAGACCTCCCGTTTGACGTCCTGTTGCGTTTCCGGTTCGTCCTCGCGCAGGGGGATTTCTCCCTCATGTACCGCCGAGAGCAGTTCCGCAATCTCTTCTTTGGACAGAATACGTTCCACGTCCCGCCCCTTATTGCACAACGAAATCGGTGAAATATATTTTCTGGACCTTTCCGCGGCGGAAAAAACTGTTGAGTTTGGCCATCAGTTCGGCCCGCAACTGCAATTTACCCTGCAGGTCGGACATTTCGGCAAAGGTCTTGTTGCTGATCAGCAGCAGCACCGCGTCGCGAATCTGGGGCATGCGCTCGCCGGCTTCCTGTACGGCCGGCTCACTGTCGACTTCGAGGGTGATGGCCGCTTTCAGATAACGGGTTCCCTGGACATCGAGGATGTTGACGATGAAGGGTTCTATCTCCACCATCAGGCCGCTGAGTTTTTTGGTGCCGTTGGCCGGGATGGCTTCCGCCTCATTTTGTGCTTGACGGGTTTCCTCCGGAGCGTTCGCCTTGCCCATCATGTAGGCCGCCACGCCGATGGCTCCCAGCAGCAGCACGCCGAGTATGCCGATAATGATAAGGTTTTTGTTGTTTTTTGCAGGGGACGACATATCCTGCAGGTTGGGTTTTTCCGCCATGGTTCATATCCTCACAGGCTAAAAGGGGAGTTGGTCTGCGGCGTCGATCAGGTAAGGCAGTTGCTCCTGATACTGGTTGAGATTTTCCAGTACGAATTCCACGCGGCGGTTGATGGCTTTTTCCTCGGGACCGAGGTTCGGAGCCACCGGACGTCGGTCTCCGTACCCGACAGCCGCCAGGCGGTCAAGCGGCAGAAGGTCTTCTGCGGCGAAAAATTTGAGAACCGACACGGCACGTTGCACCGAAATATCCCAGTTGGTGATCGCCGGATCGGATGGTTTCTGGTTATCTGTGTGGCCTTCGATGCGAAGCAGCAGGGGCAAGGGTTTGACCAGCCCGGCGATTTCCCGCAGGATCGGCAAGGCCTTCGGTTTGAGTTCGGTGCTGCCGGCATCGAAGAGAATGGCGTCTTTGACCCGCAGGATGACTGCGCCCCGATCTTTGACCAGATCGATGTCACGGTCGATGCGCAGACGGGTGAGCATGGCCTGCACGCGATTGTAGAGGCGGCTTACGTAATCGTCGTCCATGGGGGCGTAACTGATGACCTGCGGTTTGTTGACTTCGCTGACGCTGGAACTTTCCAGAAAACCGAAAGCGCCTTTCAGAGAGCCGAGGGCATCGAAAAACTTGCGTTTGTCCAGATTGGCCATGGACAGAAGCAGAACGAAGAAAGTCAGCAACAGCGTCACCATGTCACTGTAGGTGACCATCCACGCCGGAGCGCCGCCTTCCGAGTTTTTTTTCTTTTTACGGGCCATGATTACTTTTTCTTCCCGAAGTGGGATTGACGCTCCTTCGGAGCGACGAAAGCATGCAGACGATGTTCCAGAATACGGGGGTTTTCACCTTCCAGGATCGAGCGCATGCCCTCCGCGATAAGCGTCTTGTCGAGGATTTCGTTGTATGAACGGTTTTTCAGCTTGCCGGAGATGGGCAGGCAGATGACATTGGCTATGACGGCACCGTAAAAGGTCGTCAGCAGCGCAATCGCCATGGCCGGGCCGATAGTCGACGGATCGTCCATGGTCTGCAGCATTTTCACCAGGCCGATAAGGGTGCCGATCATCCCCATGGCCGGTGCGTAAGTGCCCATGGACACCATGATATCGGAGCCGCGATCGTGACGGTCTTCGAGATATTCGATTTCGCGATCGAGCATTTCCTTGAGCTTGTCCGGTTCCTGACCGTCGACAGCCATTTGCAGGCCTTTGAGAAAGAACGGATCGTCCACATCCTTGGTAACCGCTTGCAAAGAAAGAATCCCCTCTTTGCGCGCCTTGCCGGCATAGTTGATGATCTGTTCTATGCGCTCCATCGATGAGAGCCGGTGGGCGGAAAAGGCTTTTTTTATGACGGTGACGGCGCCCATCAGATCTTTAAAGGTGTAATGGACCAGGGTCGTGCCGATGGTGCCGCCCAGAACGATCATGGCCGAAGGGGGATCGATGAAGAGCCCGAGTCCTCCGCCGCTGGAAATGGCCAGGATCATCAGGATAAAAGCCGCAGCGATGCCAGCAATGGTAGAAAAGTCCATGGTATTCCTCGGTGAAATAAATGGTCGCGTAAGGCGTGCTCGTTGCTTTTGTGTTCGCAGTTGTCGCAAGGACCGTGCCAGAGGGGTGGTTTGATGCCTTCCGTTTTTGAGATGTTGCAAAAACGAAGGTTTGTTAAGGGCTTTAAGGCGGATAACGCCGGTCGGTTGTCATGAGGTCTGACCCCGGACAAAAAGACCGCCCGGTTTCACCCGGGCGGTCTTTGTATTTGTCAGATATTTGACCTGACAAATTCAGCGTCATTCAGACATATAATTATGGCGATCTGAATCGCACTGGTTTTTTTGACACTCCTGAGGTATAAATAACCGACATCAGGAGGACTTCATGGACAGCAAGCGCTATACCGAGGAATTTAAAATCGAAGCCGTCAAGCAGGTTGCGTAATGCGGTTATTCTGCGTCCGAAGTGGCCCGGCAACGGGAGAGTCTGGTGCTGGAAGGTCATTTGTGCTCTGATCACGTCCATATACTGGTTGGCCGGCCCGACATAATATCCTGCTAAATTCTCCGGTAACACGCACAAGGGCTTGAAACATGACAGAATCCCACGAACAGACCCTCTCGTCAAAAGCCGCGGATCCTCTGCCGCCGTCGTCCACCCTCTGCGGACTGCTATTTAGGTTCGTTCTCGGCGCGTTGCTGCTCGCTCCGCTCTTTCCTCTGAGCAAGCATAATTATCTCCTCTTCCACACCATCGTGGAGATGCTGAGCGTGGCCGTTGCCGTCACCATCTTCAGCGTCGGCTGGAACGCCCGGAGCTTCGCCCGCAACAACGCGTTGCTGGTAATCGCCTGTACGTTCCTGGTCGTCGCCGGCATCGACCTGCTCCACACTCTGACCTACCGGGGAATGGGGGTATTCCCAGCATGGGGACCCAATCCTCCGACTCAATTCTGGATCGCGGCCCGCTATTTCCAGAGTGCCGGCCTGCTTGCCGCCGCCTTGCTTCTTGGCCGAGGCCGGTCCCTGCACGCCTTCCCGGTGCTGGCGGGAACCCTCGGGGCCGGGGCCGTCCTGGCGGCCTCCATTTTCCTCGGGGTGTTCCCCGATTGCTTCCTTGTCGGCAAGGGGCTGACCCCGTACAAGGTGGGGAGCGAGTATTTCATTTCGGGTCTGCTGGTAGCCGCCGGGATCATTTTTTGGCGCCGCCGTAAGCATTTCGCGTCCAACATTGTTCCCCTCCTTGTCGGCTCCCTGGTCCTGACCGTCTGCTCCGAAATGAGCTTCACCCTCTACGCGGACGTCTACGGTTTCTTCAACTACCTCGGTCATATCTTCAAATTTCTTTCTCTGATTCTGATCTACCAGGCTCTGATCAAAGACTCTTTGCGCCATCCCTATCAGAATCTCTTCGCTGACCTGGTGCGGGCCAAGGAACAGGCCGAAGAAGCAAGTCGCGCCAAGAGCGAGTATCTGGCCAAAATGAGTCGCGCGCTGGAAGAACGGGGACGGCTGCTGGAACAATTCGACGCCGTTATGAACAATGTTATCGAGGGGATCGTGATTTCCGACTTCGACGGGAACATTCAGACCATGAACCAGGCCGCGTTGAAGATGCACGATTTCGAAAGCCCCGAACAGGGGCGGAAGCACTTGAGCCGATTTCAGAAGGACTTCGAATTGTTCGAACTCGATGGAGGAATGCTGCCGATCGGGCAGTGGCCGTTGTCCCGCATACTCCGCGGTGAAAGGTTTACCGACTTCGAGGCATGCCTTCTGAACCGAAAGACTGGAAAAAGAAGGATCGCGAGCTACAACGGCACGCTTGTGAGGGACAAATCGGGCGAGGCGATCCTCGCCGTCGTCACGATTCGCGACATCACCAACCGCAAACGTTCGGAAGAGGAGATCAAGATGTTGAACGCCGAACTGAAGAAGCGGGCGGTCGAGCTGGAGGGCGCCAATCGGGAACTGGAGGCCTTCAATTATACCGTTGCCCACGACCTGCGCAAGCCACTGACGGTCATCAGCGGCTACAGCCAGGTGGTCAGGGATATGTCCGCCGGAACGGTCAACGCGAAGTGGACGGCATACCTTCAGAAAATACACGACGGTACCCAGCGCATGAGCCAACTTATCGATGCTCTACTCAACTTCTCCCGCCTGGCCCGGGTCGAGCCTCAACGTGAGAGGATAGACCTTTCCGCCGTGGCTCAGGCGGCGGCGCGGGAGCTGAAACTGTCCGAACCCGAGCGCCGGGTGGAGTTCGGTATCTCCGAAAGGGTATTCGTCGACGGGGATGCGAATCTGCTCCGAGTGGTACTGGACAACCTGCTCGGAAACGCCTGGAAATATACAGGCGTTCGGGAGGAGGCGGTCATCGAGTTCGGGACGACCGAGGTCGAAGGCAAGACAGCCTGTTTTGTCCGCGACAACGGGGTGGGCTTCACTATGGAGGAGGCGGGGAAGCTCTTTCTCCCCTTCGAACGCCTCCGCGGTACCCGGGATTTCAAGGGGTTCGGCATCGGTCTGGCCACGGTTGAACGGATCGTTCGCCGCCACGGCGGCAGAGTTTGGGCGGAGGGAGAACCAGGCAAGGGCGCGACCTTTTACTTTACCCTGGGCCAGCAGTCCTAAGACCTATCTCACGATTGACGGGAAGGTCGGCAATGAAATAGAAAACTTTTCCCGACAAAACACCATCCATCGGACAGCAAATGCCCGCCAGGCGAATTTGGCGGCTTTTTCATAGTGCGGGGATTTTTGAGAAACGCAGAAAAGTAAAAGACGATCAGCGAAAACTCGTCTCCAAGGACTTATGAGTCATCAGGAGGCTGGTCGACTGTTTTTTTGTAACCACGGTGAGGGTGCTTTTCGTTTAAAAATAAACAAGCCCGTAACCTGAAGAGGTTACGGGCTGAAGCATACACTTTATACAGAGTGGTACGTCAGCGCTTTAGGTTGATCAGTTCGCTGAGCATTTCATCGGTGGTTGTGATGACCTTGGAATTGGCCTGGAATCCACGTTGGGTGGTGATCATTTTCACGAATTCGGAGGCCAGATCGACCGTAGACTGCTCCAGCGAATTGGTGAAGATCTTCCCGAGTTCGCTGCCGGGTACGCCGACACGGGCGGAACCCGATTCGCTGGTGGCGGAGAAAAGACTGGCGCCTTCCTTTTGCAAGCCGTTGAAGTTGGAGAATTTGGCCAGAACGATGCGGGAAATTTTGATGTCTTCGCCATTGGAATATCTCGCCAGGACATTGCCGGAATTATCGATGGAAACATTGGTCAGGTTGCCCGAGCCGTAACCGTCCTGGCTCTGGGAAATGACCTGAGAGTCGTTGGCGAACTGGGTGGTGTTTTTCAGTTCGAAATCAAGGGGCTGGGCAGCGGTGCCGTTACCCATGTCGAGCGGTCCGATGCTGGCGGCCCCACCCGAAATCTGATTGCCGCTGCTGTCGAAAACCAGCGAACTGCCGGCGGCCGCGGAAGAGTAGACGACGGCGTCGTTTTCGTCCACCACGTTCCAGTCCCAGGTGTTGTCGGCGGTTTTTGTGAAATAGGTGGTCATCAGGTGGGTGTTGCCAAGGGAATCGTAAATCGTCGTCGAATTGGAATAATTGTAGGTATCCGGGTTGGCGGCATCGAACGGCGCCGAGATGATGGAAGAGTTGGAATCGAGGTTGGTGGTCAGGGACATCTCGGTGGTCATATTGGCCGGTATCCCGGCGTTGATATCGACCTGAATGTCGGTGGGGTCGGCGCCCGAAAGCGCGCCGTTGATATAGCTGATACCCTGGACACGAAACCCCTCCGGATTGGTCAGGTAACCGTTCCCGTCGAAACTGAACGATCCCGCCCGGGTGTAATAGAGCGTTTCGTCTCCTTTTTCGCGAACCACGAACAATCCTTCGCCTTCGATGGCCAAGTCGGTTTGCGACTCGGTGGTCTCGAAGGTGCCCTGACTGAAAAGGTTGTCGACCGACGATAATCCGGTGCCGCGGCCGACCTGGGACGTGCCGCCGGAACCGTTTACCGAGCTGGCCAGCAGGTCGGAAAAGACGGTACGGCTCGATTTGAAACCGACGGTGTTGGTGTTGGCGATATTGTTGCCGATGACGGACATGGCGGTGCCGTTGGTGTTCATGCCGCTGATGCCGCTGTAAAGTGCGCTTGAAAGAGCCATGTGTTCTCTCCTTGAATGGGATCGCGTCTGTCGGTCGGCGATCCGCGAACCTCCTCGAGAGGGCCGGTTCGGTTAAACGATGATAGCGCTGTCGATATTCGTGAAAACGTTGTCCTTGAGTTGAGCCTGATCCATGACCGTGATCACCTGGCGGTTTTTGACGCTGACGACCAGAGCCGTGTTGTCCATAAGCACGAGAGACTCGCGTCCGCCTTTGGCCTGCACCAGGTCGACCGCTCCGTTGAGCCGTTGCAAGTCGATGTCGGAAAAGCTTATGCCGCGGCTTGCCATACGATCCATGGCGTGCCGTGAAAAGCCCACCGGGTTTTCCATCAGCCGGGCGAGCGTCCGCTCGAAACCGTCGGCGGTTTTTGCGGCCTTCGTTCGGCTGATTTGTTCCGTCGTCCGGAGTGGCGACAGGGGACGAGGAAGGATGGTCAACGGTTCGCTCATGGGGTTAGTTTCTGACCTTGGCAACCTGGGCGAGGTTGTATTCCCCGAGATCGGTCACCACCATGCTGCCGCCGCCGTTGAGGTCGACGCCGTTGACCGTGGTTTTGACCAGCGAACTTGCATCCGAGGTGGTTTCTCCGTCGCGACGGGTCTGGATTTTAATCTGATAGTCGCCGGCCGGCAGAGCGGCGCCGGAAGAGTCCGTGCCGTCCCACTGGACAAAGTGTTCTCCGGCGGATAGGTTGGTGCCATCGAATGTGGCAACCTCCTTTCCGTCGCTGTTTTGAACGGTAAACTGTACCTCGTCGACATCCTCGGACAGGTTGAAGCCCAGGGTCACGGGATTGTCGCCCAGTGCGAATGTGTCGGATTGCACCACCACGCTTTGTCCCATCAGACCCAGAGCGTTGAGCTGCACCACGTTGCCGTTGGTCGTTTCCAACTGCTGGAGTTGATCGTTGACGGTGAACAGCTGCTCCAAAGAGCTGTATTGGGCCAGTTGCGATGTGAACTCGGTGGGATCCTGGGGATTGAGGGGATCCTGATTCTGCAGCTGGGTAACCAGCAGCAGCAGAAAATCATCCTTGCCCAGGCTGTTCCCGCCGGTGAGACTGCCCGTAATGTTATTGGATGCCGTTTGGTTTACGCCTGAAACGGTAGTCATTGTTTTGACCTCTCTGTTCAAATCCTCAAGCTAAGGCCGGATGCGGAAGCTCGTCCGTCAGCCCGGGCTGCCACAGGCTGTTCCTCGGCTCGCAGGGACCCTTGGGTTGCCTGCTGCCAGGGACTGCGATGCGCCTGCTGTTGCTGTCGTTCGAAAAATCCCTGGGAGTTGTTACGCTGGGCATCGACGCTGACCTGGATGTTTTCCAGGCGCAGACCCTGGTGTTGCAGGGTTTCCTGAAGGCGCGGCAGATGTTTTTCCAGAATGTCGCGTACTTCTGAACTCTGGGCCTGCAAGTGCAGCTGGAGCCGGTCTTTTTCCTGAACCAGTTCGAGCTTTACCTGACCCAGTTCCTCCGGATGCAGTTCCACCGTAAGATGGCGTTTGCCTTCCAGTTCCCGCAGGGAAGAACCCTGGAGAATCTGTTCCACAACCTCATGGTCCGGCAGGACGGTGCCTTCCGTTGATGGCATGTGGGATGTCCGGACGACTTCGTTTGGCTGGGATGGTGCCGTTGCCGAGGCCCTGACTGTCGACATGGCGGAATGCGGATCGATTTGCGATCCCGTTGCGGTTGCTTCCTGACGGGGGCCTGCTCCCTCGAGGATTTCCAATGCAGCGTCTTCGGACGGTTCTGCGGTCGCTTTTTGCATATTGCCTTCGAAGCCGCTCAGAGAATCGGCGCCCGATTTGGCATTCACTGCAGCTTCGCCCGAAGGGGGGACGCTTTTCAGGTTTTCGGGAAGGCCCTGTCGCGCGGCGGATTTATCAAGACCTTTTTGAGTGAGAGGTTCCTGATTGTCATTCGCACCAGCAGCGTCTGTTGCAGTGGCGTCTTGCGTTGTCCGGTTAAGCTTGTTGACAGATCCCACCAGTTGTGCGAAGTGGCTGTCGCCCAGGGTTTCGGAACGGCGTGAAGATGACATTGTTCCCGAAGCCTGTCCGTTCGTCTGCAGCAAAGCTTGTTGAGATGCCTGCGCTAATGCGCCCTGTGCAGAAGTTGCCGTTTGCCGAGCCGTTCGTGCCTGTCCGGCCGGAGCCGGTTGCTGAAGTTCCGATCGTTTCAGCTGCTCCGCCGGTTCGGAATCGGCCGACAACGCTTCGGCGGAGATCGTTCCCGTCTTCTTCGACCCTGAGGGGAAGATTGGAGCGTTTTCGGTTCCCGAATCCGGGCTGATGCCCGTGGGATCATTTTTACCGACAGTATCGGTACGGACCACCGACTGCCCATCCTCATTTTGACTGAGGGGTGCCGAGGAACTGCCCAATCCCAACAACGTGGCCAGGATGGCCTGGTCGTCATGATTCGGACCGTCGTCCGAGGCCCGTTCCGGTTTTTCCTCGGACGGTTTCGTGCTTTTGGCGGGGCCCGATGTCTTCACGGACGCCGATCGACGGTTCAAAACCTGCCCAAATGTATCGTCTGATGAAGTATTCGATGCCTTGCCTGCGGCATGCGCCTCCGAGCGAGGCTGGGGCGTGATTGCGGGTAGCATGTGCATGAGGTTCACCTCCTTTCCATGGAATAGGTGGTGGAAACCCGGACATGCCGCCCGCTTTGGGGCGGGGGGTTCAGTCCCGCGCCAGGGCGGGAAAGGAAGTGCTCAGCTTGGCGGCGGTTTTTGCATCCAGATTGTCCAGGATGCGGCCGGCGGCTTTGACCTTCATGTTCTGCAGGATTTCCACCGCGAGCTCAAGGTCAAGACTCGGAATGACGGAGGCGGCGTTGGCCGGCTCCATCTTTTCGTAGATCTTGCTCAAGGTTTTCACCTTCACCGCTTCCTGTTCGGTTTTGCGTTCCAGCAGGCGGGTGACTTCGGCGCGAACCTTTTTGAGTTCGGATAACTTCTTATCGACCTCGGCCTGCAGGGTCTTTAGCTCCATTTCTTTTTTTTCCAGAGCCTGATCACGAAGTTTGAGTTTTTTCAGTTCGGTCTGAATGGCGGCCTCTATGCGTCGTTCGGCAACGGAGGTTGCGGTTGACGAGGTCGCGGGAGCAAAACTGGTCTCGGCCCGCAAAGGGGAGAAAAGTGCATGGCAGAAAAGAGCGGCGGTCAAAGGTATGGCAAAGAGTTTGAGACGACTCATAGACGTTTTTTTTCGAGCAGCAGGGCCATTTCATCGAGATGATTCATCTCCTGGCGGAGCATGTCCTGACGATACTCTTCCTCCTTTTTTGACTTGAGTTTCTCCATCAGGGTCTTATCTTTGCTGGCTTCGGTCAGGCGGACGCGTTGCTGTTCCGTTCGGGCTTGCAGCTGGGAGGCTTTGGAGAGCATTCCCTTCAGGGTCTGCGTTTTCTGTTTCAGGCTGCGTTCGTAGAGAACCAGCTCCTGCAGCAGCATGCCGCGGGATTTTTTCTCTTCGAATTCCTGTTGCAGGTCCAGGTATTCCTGACGATGTTTTTCGACGGCCTGCTGGTGGGCGGCCTCTTCCGACATGGCTCTTGCCAGGGCTTCTCGGGCCTGATCCTCCAGCAGGGTGCGATGTTTGAGCAGTGGTTGCAGTTTGAATTTAAATGCCATAGTGCTCTCTCTGCGGGGTCGACGAACAGGTGAAGCGGATGGTTGTGATCTTCAAGAAGCCGAAGCCTGGAGACGGGGCCCGTTGCGATTCTTTAAAAGTCATATGCATTGGCAAAAACTTTCAGAGCGGATTTTTCGCCATGTCATCAAAGTCCGAGAGCTTTGAGTTGGGCGAGCGTGTCGGGCAGATCGACGGACTCGTCGATCTGCTGACGCAAAAAACCTGTTACTCCCTCGATGTGAGACAGGGCCTCATCGATCCTGCTGTTGCTGCCTTTTTTGTAGGCGCCGATATTGATGAGATCTTCGGCTTCCTGGTATGTGGCAAGTATTTCCCGCAAACGGCCGGCGATGTGCTGATGCTCCGGCTCGACGACCGCATTCATGACCCGGCTGGCCGAATGCAGAATATCGATGCACGGATAGTGGTTTTTTGCAGCCAGACGGCGCGACAGAACGATGTGACCGTCGAGGATCGACCGCACAGCATCGGCTATCGGTTCGTTCATGTCGTCCCCTTCCACCAGTACGGTATATAGGCCGGTGATGCTGCCGCTGTCGCGAAAGCGTCCAGCACGTTCCAGCAGTTTGGGGAGGGTGGCGAACACTGAGGGGGTATAGCCTTTGGTGGTCGGCGGTTCACCGATGGCCAGACCGACTTCACGCATGGCCATGGCGAAACGGGTGACCGAATCCATCATCAACAGCACGTTCTGCCCCCGGGAACAGAAATATTCGGCTACGGTGGTGGCGACGAAGGCTCCCCGCATGCGCAGCAGGGGAGATTGATCCGATGTCGCTACCACCACCACGCTGCGGGAAAGTCCTTCGGGACCGAGGTCGCGTTCGATAAATTCCCGTACTTCGCGTCCGCGTTCACCGATCAGGGCGATGACGTTGACATCGGCCTTGGTGTTCTGGGCGATCATTCCCAGCAGAGTGCTTTTGCCGACCCCGGAACCGGCCATGATGCCCATGCGCTGTCCCAGCCCGCAGGTCAGCAGACCGTTGATGGCCCGCACGCCCAGATCGAGGGGCTGCTCGATGGGGTCGCGTTCCATGGGGCCGGCCGGCAAGGCATACAAAGGCATGTCGCTTTCCTGCTCGGGGAGGGGGCCGTTATCGATAGGCTTGCCCATGGCGTCGATGACGCGGCCGAGCAATTGACGCCCCACGGGCAGGGTGGCGCTGTTGGAAACCACCCGGATCCGGCTTCCCGGCCCCAAGCCGCGCAGCTCGCCGAGGGGCATCAGCAATGCACGTGTATGGCGGAAGCCGACAACTTCGGCAGGTACCGGAGGGCCGCCATCCCGTGGAATCAATTCGCAGAGGGTTCCGACGGTGGCGGCGGGACAATGTCCTTCCACCACCAGCCCGACGATCTGGGTGATTTTGCCGCTCACCTGGATGCTGTCCAGATTGTCGAGGCAGGCCAGTAGACGTTCCATCAGGGTTGCTCCAGGGTGGCGAGCAGGCTGCGGCGGATTTGATCAAGCTGACCGTCGATGGTGGCATCGACGTCGCCGATCTCCGATTCGAGCAGGCAGCCGCCCCGGGCAATCTCGGGATCAGCCTGGAAAGACAGGTTTTTGAGTCCGTTGATGCTTGCCAGGAACAGAGGCTTGTGTTCGGTCACGGTTTCCAGGTCGGCAGGATGAACGCGTATATGGTAATAATCGGCTTTGACGGCCATGTGCAGCGCTCTGTCGATGGTTTCGATGATGATCTGCGGATTGACGCTGGTTTCGGCGTGCAGAACCTGGCGAACGATGGACATCACCAGGCGCAGCATGTCGTTGCTGCTGTTCTGCAGCAGGGACCCTCGCAGACGGGTGACTTCTTCCAGCGCCTGGGCCAGCATGTCGCTGGCATGCCCGAACTGCTGAATCGCCTCGTGTTGGGCGGCTTCGCGTCCCTGCCGGAACGCCCTTTCCAACTCCTGCTGATGATCGATGGCCGGGGCCGCTTCGGGTTCCGGTTGGGGATTGTCCTCAGGAGCGTTTTGGGTTTTTTCCGAGACGCGGTTTTCATCCGCTTCGGATATCTCCGGCAACCGGGAATCGAAAGGGTTGAAATCGTCCGCGGGCGTATCTTTGCCGAGCTCCCGGAATTTCAACGGTTTCAGATCCTGCAGGTCTGATGGTCTGATCACTTTAGACAAGAGCATCCTGGCCACCTCTTCCTGGGAGAACGATTTTACCGTCCTCTTCAAGTCGCAGGGCGATTTTTACAATCTCCTGCTGAATACTTTCGACTTCCGACAATCGGACCGGACCCATGGCTTCCAGGTCGTCCTGGATCATATCCGCGGCACGTTCGGAAATGTTTTCGAAAACCTTGCTTTTCAGATCTTCGGACGCCGACTTGAGGGCCATGGTCAACTGGTTGTTGTTGACTTCCCGCAGCAGGGTCTGCATGGTGCGGCCGTCGATTTTTGCCAAGTCTTCGAAGGTGAACATTTGTTTGCGGATGTTTTCCGCCAGCATGCGGTCGTTTTTTTCTATGTTGGTCAATATGTTGCGGTCGGCGCCGCTGCCGAGGTGGTTGATGATTTCCACCGCTCTGCCGATACCGCCTATCTGGTGTTGTTCCTTGTGTGCCACAACCCGGATTTCCTGCTGCAGGGCGCTCTCGATCTGTCCGAGCACTTCGGGCGATACCTTGTCGATTTTAGCGATCCGGAACATGATGTCGGATTGTGCCTCTTCGGGAAAATAACTGAGTATCTTTGCGGCATGATCGACACGCTGGGTCGACAGAATGACCGCCACGGTCTGGGGCATTTCCCCCCCCAGCAGGCTCGCGACCATGCGGGGGTCCATCATGGCGATGGTTTCCAGAGGGCGGACTCCCGATTCGAGCTGCTCCATGCCGATGGATACCTGTTCCATGAGTTTTTTGGCGCGTTCCTCGTTGCCGCTGGAGGAGATGGCCTTCTTGACGAATTCGTTGCTGCGAATAAAAAAGCCCGATTTGTTTTTCTGGGCTTTTGCAAACTCGTCGAGAATCTGTTCCGAAACCCTGGTGGGAATATGATCGATGGCCAGCATGCAACGGCTGATTTCCCTGACTTCGCTGTCAGAGAGGGTTTGAAACACTTGCGCCGTGGCCTGTTCTCCCAAGGTGAGCAGAAGTACCGCCGCTTTTTCCGGTCCGGTCAATTTTTTGATGTCCATGATGCATCTTTCAAAAAGTCAGGGGACGGTCGGTTCAGTTATCCTTAAGCCAGGCCTTGATGATCTGGGCAGGATCGTTCTGCTGGGATTCCATGCCGCCGGGCAGGCTCAGAGGGGCTTCCTGGCCGGAACTTTCCTCGGGAAGTCCCGCCATCTCCGATTCGAGTTGTTCGACGGTTTTATAATGTTCGACCCTTCGTCCCTCTCCGCGCAGAATCTGCAGCAGCGGCCGTACCAGCAGGAAATAAAGCAGCCCCGCGGCCAACAACAGCAGCGCGTATTTGACTATCGGAACCAGTTGGTAGATGCGATTCCAGACCGACGGTTTGGCCAGAGGCTCGTTGCTGAATGCCGTTTCGAAAGGTCTCGATATGACCGCGATCTGGTCGCCGCGCTGCTGATTGAGGCCGAGAGCCCGACCGACCATTTTTTCGATCGCTGCCAGCTCCTCGGCACTCCGCGGCTCGTAGGATGGTGCGCCATCCGAGGTTTCGCCTCCTTCCACCAACCGGTCGGCAACGAGCACGGCAACCGAAAGGTTTTTGATGGTGCCCACGGCGTCGACCTGCTTGCTGACCACCTTGCTGATTTCGTAGTTGACCGTTTCGTCGGTGCGCCTGGTCGGGATGAAAGAAGCTTGCCCCTCTTCCCCCCGAATGTTTGATTGTACGCCGGGAACGCCGCCGGTCTGGGATATCCCGCCTTTTTCGGTGGAGGATTGTTCGCTGCGCACCGCGGTGTTGTCGGGATCGTAGCTTTCCTCCATTCTTTCGCGCTGGGTGTAGTCGACGGATGCGGTCACCTGCACCATGGAATTGCCCATTCCCAGAGCCCGGTCGAGCAATGCCTGGGCGCGCAGCTCGAGACGCTGTTCCAGGTTCTGCTGATATTCGAGCATATTCGGCGCCATGCCGTTGTCGGAGGCATGCTCGGCGGTTTTGGATAACACTCTGCCGTTGTCGCCGATAACCGCCACCTGATCGGCATCGAGCCCTTCGACGCTGCCTGCCACCAGGTTGACAATGCCGAGAATCTGCCCCTCGCGAAGTTGCTGTCCGGCAGTCAGCTTGACGATAACCGAAGCGCTGGCTTTTTGCTGCTGGTCGCGAAACAGGCGCTTTTCCGGAAGGGCCAGGTGAACCCTCGCCGCTTCAACCGGAGCCAGGGAGGTAATGGTTCTGGTCAGCTCCCCCTGCAGCGCTCGCAGATAATTGACCTTCTGGGCGAAGTCGGTCATGCCGAAGCTTTGCTTGTCAAAAATCTCGAACCCGACGCCACCGCCTTGCGGCAGGCCGCTGCCGGCCAGAGTCAGGCGGGTTTCATAAACCATGTCGGCGGGGATGAAAATGGCGCGTCCGCCATTTTCCAGACGGTAGGGTACCTTCTGCTCCTTCAATCGATCGACGACCGCCGCGGCGTCGGTATTATCGAGGTTGCCGAACAACAACTGATATTCGGCCTTGTTCGCCTGGATAATGATAGCGGCGAAAAACACCACGCAGGCCGCGACTACGGCAAGCAGACTCAGTTGGCGTTTGCGAGGCCAGCTGCGTATGGTTTCGATGAGATTTTTGGGTGAGGCTTCCTCGGCCATGGGGCCAAACCTTTCATTTTCTACATTTCTGACGCGGGTTGTCGGCACCGTGAAAATCGGGAGCAGGCGCTGTTATGCAGAGCCGGCATCGTTAATCGTTTGCCGTCCGATACGGTTTGCTGCGGCATGCTGGCCATTGTCATGGAAATGACGGAAGGGGGCCGTCTCCCCCGGAAGACATGGCGCATGCCTGGCCATGGGAATCGGTGTATGTCGGTGATCGCTGCGGGAAGTCAGATCTGCATACGCATGACTTCCTGATACGCTTCGACGATCTTGTTGCGCATAGTGACCATCAGGCGCATGGATATGCCGGCTTTTTCCATGGCGATCATGACTTCATGGATATTGCGGGACTCTCCGGTCTGGAGCTTTTCGACAGCCTCGTCGGCTTCGACCTGAGCGTTGCCGACTTCCTCTATGGCATCGGCGAGCATGTCGCCGAAAGTGCCGTTTTTCTTGGTTTGCGTTTCAATCGAGGGTCCGGTAGCCGTCGTCAGGGGTTGAGAAATAGATCCGATGTTTTTCATAAGACTCCTCAGCGTCCGATGTCCAGTGCCTTTGTGGCCATGCGCTGGGCGGACTTGATGGCTGTTATGTTAGCCTCATAGCAGCGCATGGCCGTCATCATGTCGACGACTTCCTCCATAACGTTGACATTCGGCAAGGTCAGCATACCGTTTTCGTCGGCGTCGGGATGGCCAGGCTGATAGATTGTGCGGAATGCCCTGGAGTTCGGTTGGATCTGCGCGACTTCAACACCTTGCACATTCTTGTCCAACTCCTGCTGCAATTGGTCGTCGAAAATGTTTTCGCTCGATTTGAATACCACGTCGCGCTTGCGGTACGGACCGCCCTCGGGGGTGCGTGTCGTGCCGACGTTGGCAAGATTGCCGCTGATGACGTTCAGCCGGGTGCGTTGTGCCGACAGGGCCGATGCGCTTACCTGCATCGCAGTGAATATATCCATGATTACTCTCCTTTAGCGGCCGTCCTGACAGACATATTTAAGGGTCGAGAATTTTTTGCTGAGAATTTGCGTCGTTGTTTCATACAACAACTGATTTTCACTCTGAGCGATCAACTGCTTGTCAAGATCTACGCCGTTGCCGTCGATGCTCAGGCCCTGATCGGGACGGCGAACGACCTGTCCCTGCAATGTGTCAAGGTTGGTCGGGGCAACGGCAATGTGTCGCGGATGGGCGGCAGGCGGCGCTTGCTGATGGTCTTGCAGGGCCCGGGCCAAATCGTCCTCGAACGAAAGTTGGGATGGAACATATTCGGGGGTCTGGGCATTTGCGATGTTTGAAGCGATCAATTCCTGTTTGCGTTGCCGCAGGTCGAGGACTTTGCCGAGCAGGTCGACGGTGCGGCCGAAAATTTTCAATCCGGACATGGCGTTTTCCCTCCTGGTTGCAGGGGCGGTCTATCGGTTCACTCGGTTGGCTGCGAGGGTATCCTCCGCCAACCGTCCCCAGTAAGAAGTTGTCTTATTTTCGGCCAACAGGCTCAAATACTTAAGCGCCGATCGTTTGTCGCCGTCGCGCAGTTTGATCTGGCCACAACGATAGGTTGCCTGATCGGCATAGATCTTCTGATCTCGTAACTGTTCGAAAAGGGCCAAGGCTTCTTTGTTGCGGTCTGCCTGGAATAGAGCCTCGGCCCGAAGAAGCAGACCTTCGGACGAGTCGTTAAGTTCCGCAGGTTGTTCGATGATGGCGGCAGCATCGCCACGTTTCCAGTGGATCAGGGCGCCCTGAAGAGCTATGCCCTGTCCGTGGGGATGTTTCGTTTCTTGCAGCAGGTCTGCTGCTTCATCCAGACGGTCGGCTTTTGCAAGAGCCGCCAGTTGCAGTTCGAATACTTTCTCCTTATTCGCTCCTGCGGGATGTTTCTCCCGATATCGATGTGCAAAAGAGGCGGCCATATTGTATTGCGCCCGGTCATAGAGAAGTTGCACCAGGGGCAGATAAAAAGGTTCCTCCTGTTGCCGATTGTCGGCGCGGTCAATCAGGAAATAGTAGGTTTTGCAGGCTTTTTGCCATAAACCGAGCCTTGTGTAGGCTTGCGCCAGGGCAGGCAGAAAAGGCCAGGACAGATTGCCGTTGAGGAGCAGGTCCCGGTTTTCCTCCACCATGAGCACGGCTTTTCGGTCTTTTCCTTTTTCTATCAGCTTTTGAATAAGCGAGGGCAGAATGGCCGACAAAAGGGCTCTGGCCTCTTTGCGGTAGGGACCGTTTGTAAAATTGCGCAGAAAGGCCTGAAGCAGTTCGGCGGCGTGCTCTTTCTGATGGTGCAGATGGTATACGAGAGCCTGTTTGAGAGCGGCTTCTTCCCGCAGGGTGCGCAGCGGGGCGTTTTCGGCAATCTTGCCGTATTCTCTGGCAATTTGGGGGTAAGTGGTGTTTCCCTGATTCACGAAGCGGTGATCGAGCAGAGCGAGCCAGGCACGAAACCCGGGTTCCGATCCTTCAAAATTGTCGCGCAGTTGCTGGAATGTCACCAGTGCCTTTTGATGCTTCCCGGCGAGATAGGCAGCTTGCCCCGCTAGGAAGAGAGCATTGCCGTGCATGACGGGATCGTGAAGTGTACGGGCAAGTTCCAGAAAATGGGTTTCGGCACTCTGGTAGCGACCGCTTTTCAAGCATGCCAACCCGGCATGATGCCGAATGTCGGGAAAACCGGCGTAGCTGTCCCTGCGCGAGAAAAGACGGCGAAAACTTCGAGCGGCACTTTTCTCGCGGCCGATGAGGTGAAGAGCTTCAGCCCGGCGCCATTGTACCGCGCGTTGCAGGGCGGAAGGCCAATGCTGGACCGGCTCTTTGAGGATTTCGTAGGCTGTCGTTCCCTGACCTGTCGTCAGTCTCAGTTCTGCTTCGAGAAGCCGGCCATGTCTGCTGAAAGCCGAGTCTTTGTGCTGTGGTTGCAGCAAAGGAGCCAGGGAAAATTGGGCCTGGTAAGGATGGCCGCACACGGCTTCGGAAGCGGCACGAAGATAAATGGCTCTGGCAGATTCGTGGATGGGGTCCCCGTCGGTTCTGAGCTTGTCAAGGATCCTGAGGGTTCGATCCGGACGTCCCGTGCGCAGTAAAGCTTCCGCTTTTAAGAGCGATTCGGTCGCTGACATATTGGGGCTGGCTGCTTTTTCAAGCTGGTCGAGGAGGCTTTGCCATTGGCCGGTATTGGCTTGCCTGAGCAGCTTTTCAAGGGTGGTGTCGGCTTTTTCCAGAGACCAGGCAGGTGACGCCGGAATCGTATGCCGAAGGGCAATGTGCAGTTCGGGTGTCGAATGAAAAGTTCGGAAAAAATCTTTCCAGCGTCCCGCATAGGTCGAGGTTTGCTGAGGTGTGGAAACGTTCTTGAGAGTCTTGTGAGGCGTCGGCATGCCGTTCAATTGGAAGGCGATGGCAGGTCGTTTTGCGGCATCCGCTGCCCAGCGTATATCGAGGGTGAGTTGTTTTGTGGCAGGAGATTTAATGGAAGCCACCCTCGCCGGAATCTGGTGCAGGAGGATCGACACCAGCAACTCGTCCTTCTTGCGGGCGAGCAGGACTTTGACAACTTTGTCATCTTCCGGCAGGACATTCAGGGAGGAGGCGATGTCGGTGCTGCGGAGCAGAAGATCGACACGCTGCCCGGATGTTTCGAGGTGGAACTCGGGCAATTCGGAAAAGTCAAAAACGATGCGTGTCTGGTCGAACTCGTCCACCTTGGCCAGATTCTGCAGTCGGTGCGTGACAGCCGCCCGGCAATGGAGAGCCGAGCCGGCCAGTAGCAGAAGGAGGATGATTGCAGATCGTTGTAGAACCATAAAAGAAGACACCACCATGCTGTAGGCAAAATTCATAACTTCATCTCGGCCAGAGGTTTTGCGATTATTGTGCCAATCATTAACGCATTGAAAGATAAGTACAAATTCTAATCCCAAAAGATTGCAGGGTGGATAGCTCAAAGAGTAGACAAGTTTTTGACAGGGTGAATGGTGTGGCGATGGGGGCCACAGAAATGGGGAGGGGCACGTCCGAGCAAGCCGGATGCCCGGACATCCGCCGGTTCAGGGCCTTGGCGGGCCTTGCTGGGGAAGGTTTATTAAATGTTTTATAAACATGTTGAATGTGGCCCGAATTTTGAAGTATCATCGGGCGCCGGTTTATGCCGTTGCTGGTGTTGATACCGGGAGGACTGCGCGGCCGCGTTGTCGACTATGGATACCAGCTGGACTAAAACCACATCAGAGAGGCATCGATGAGCACTGATCTATTGGCGGAACAAGCTGAAATTGTTAATGAATTTCTTTTGGAAAGCAGGGAGATGCTGGACCAGCTCGAGCCCACCATCATAGAGCTCGGGCAGAGTTGTCAGGTTGTCGACTGCTGGTTGGCTCTGGAATGCACCAATACCGCTTGCCGGAGACACGGTCGATCTCTTGACCTGCCGTGCTGGCTGCACACCGGACATGTGGAAGGGGGGGATCAGTCCTGCCCGCATGCTTCGTCCGCCGAAGAGTGCCGCTCCTGCGCCGTTTTTCAGTCCATCAACGGTAACGGCGAAACCATGAACTCCATATTCCGGCTGTTTCATTCCATGAAGGGCAGTGCCGGATTTCTTGAATTGAACAACATAGCTCACGTCGCTCATGCGGCCGAGAGTCTGCTCGATAAGATTCGTTCGGGGAAAATTCAGATGATTCCCGAACATGTTCAACACCTTTGCCAATCTTGCGATTTTGCCAGGGAGGCGATGGACTATGTCGAACAGGAGTTGAACGATCAGGGCATGGAGGAGGCGGCAAGCCATATTTCCGAGTTGCTGGCCAAGGCCGCGGAAGATGCCCTGGCCGGTATCCGGCAGGAGGAGTCGACGGATGCCGCCGAATCGGAGCAGGCAACTGCAGAAACGGAGAAAGGTGCCGCCGATGGCGCGGATGACCTTGACGACCTCATGCAGATGCTCATTTCCCCGGAAATGCTGGAGCGGTTCGTCCAGGAAGCCGATGAACTGTTGCAGAATGTCGAGCAGGGGCTGCTGGCTTGGAGCGATGACAATCTCGATGCCGAAGGGATTGCCGAGCTGTACCGTAATGTACACAGTTTCAAGGGCAACAGCGGCTTTTTCAGCTTTCGGGATATGGAAAAGCTCAGCCACCAGATGGAAAACCTGCTCGATGTCGCCAAGGAAGGGCGGGCGTTTCCAAACGGCTCCCCCGCAGAGGCTCTGCTTTCCTGTCTCGATGCCCTGAGGATATCCGTGGCGGATATTTGTCAAGGTGGCAAGGGAGAGATCGAAGGGGTGGAGACATACCTTAAACAGCTGCTTCGCTATGTCCCCGAAGAGGATGAAAAGGAGACGCCTCAACAGGAGCCAACCGAGACGAAAGAGGTTTTCCGTGCACCCGAAGAGACCTTGCGTGCATCGGGAATGCAGGAGGGTGAGGCTGCTTCGGCTAAGGACGGGTCATCCTTGCCTTCATCTTCGTCGAGATTGCTGGGAGAAATCCTTGTTGAGGAGGGGCTTGCCGAGGAGAATGAAATTGCGGAAATCATCGAAGAGCAACGCAAACCCCTTGGGGAGCTGCTGGTAGCAAAGGGTAAGGTTAAGCCGGACCAATTGGCCAAGGCTCTGGAAATTCAGAAAACCGGCGAGGAAGGGGAGACTAAATCGCCGGGAACCTTGCCGGCATCGGCCAAGACCAAGGCCAAACCTGCGGCAATGAAACGCCAGGATATTCGCGTCGACCTGGGCAAGCTCGACGATCTGATCAATCTTATCGGAGAGATGGTTATCGCCGAAAACATGTTGCTGCGCAGCCCCGATCTCGACGGTTTGGAACTCGACAACTTTAACAAGGCCGCCCAGCAGATGAGCAAATTAGTGCGGGACCTGCAGGAAATGGCCATGATCATCCGGATGATTCCCGTCTCCGGCCTGTTCCGAAGGATGATCCGTCTGGTTCACGATCTGTCGGTGAAGTCCGGCAAAAAGGTGGATCTGCAGTTGTTCGGTCAGGAAACGGAAGTCGATAAAACCGTTATTGAACAGATTACCGATCCGCTGGTTCATCTGCTTCGCAACAGTCTCGACCATGGCCTTGAAACCCCCGCGGAACGCACCGCCTGCGGCAAGCCGGAAAAAGGCGTGGTCAAGCTCTCGGCCCGCCATCAGGAAGGCGAAGTGTGGATCGAGGTCGAAGATGACGGCCGGGGGCTCAATCGCGATAAAATACTCTCCAAGGCCATCGGCAAGGGGCTGGTTGCCGGCGATGGCAGCCATTTGAGCGATAAGGAGATTTATAATCTTATTTTTCAGCCCGGATTTTCCACCGCCGACAAGGTGACCGATGTTTCGGGACGCGGTGTCGGCATGGACGTGGTTAAAAAGAACCTGGAAAAGATCAAGGGCAAGATCGAGGTCAACAGTACTCCCGGTAAAGGATCGCGGATAACCCTGCGCATACCTCTGACCCTCGCCATTATCGACGGTATGCTGGTGCGCATCGGCGAGTCCCGGTGTATCGTTCCGTTGCTGGCCATTCGTGAAATCTTCCGGCCGACTCCGGAGGATATCACGGTTATGCCCGACGGCCTGGAACTCGCGAAAGTCAGGGATAGCTTCCATCCGGTGATTTATCTCGACCGGCTTCTCGAGGAGCCGGCGGATTACAATACTATCGAAGACGGCGTGTTGATCGTGCTTGAGTATCAGGACAAATTCCTCTGCCTGCTGGTGGATGAAATTCTCGGACAACAGCAGACGGTTATCAAAGGGTTGTCCGATTATATCGGCAATGTGAAAGTCGCATCCGGATGTACGATTCTCGGCAACGGCGAAGTTTGTTTGATTCTCGATGTCGCCACCCTGGTGGAGGAACATGCCGGGCAAAGACGCTTGCAGGCACAATAAAATACGATTCGCGTTGAGCAGGAGGATCTGGTTTTCATCCGAAGCTTTCAGGGGAAACCACCTAAAACAACTGTCAAAGGGGGATACATGACCGCTGGACCTCATCTGGACTTGGCCGCCGAAGCGGGCGCTTCGGCCGAAGATACGCTGCACGGAAAGTTTCTGGTGTTTAAGGTCGGTAATGAAGATTTCGGCATCGAAATCCGTCATGTTATCGAAATCGTAGGCATACAGAAGATCAACGAAGTGCCTGATCTGCCCGGATACATGAAAGGCGTCATCAATTTGCGCGGCCGGGTTATCCCCGTCATGGATATCCGTACCCGTTTTTGCATGCCCGATCGTGATTACGATGAGAGGACCTGCATTATCGTGGTTCAGGTTGAGGGGGAGACCTCCGGTCTGATCATCGACCAGGTCAAGGAAGTGACTGAAATCGCCGATGACCAGATCGAACTTCCGCCGTCCCGTTCGGCGCAGGCCGGACAATATGTCAAGGGCATCGGCAAGGTCAACGACGAAGTGAAGATTCTTCTGGATGTTCAGAGTCTGTTCTATGCCTGAAATAAAACGCAGATCGGTAGCTGCTTTTCCCGACAGCAACATGCTGATGCGCATAACGGACGAAGAGTTCAATCTGTTACGTTCGCTTATCTACAAGCGCTTTGGCATCAACCTGACGGATCAGAAACGTTCCCTGTTGGTGGGACGGCTGCAAAAGGTGCTGCGGCAAACCGGACATACCAGTTTCAAGAGTTATTACGATGCCTTGCTCGAGGATTCCACCGAGCAGGCGCTCAGCCAGTTAGTGGATCGCATTTCCACAAATCATACCTATTTTTACCGAGAAAAATCGCACTTCGATTTTTTCATCGAAACCGCGCTTCCCAAACTCAAGCCGTTATTGGAGCGCCAGAACAATCGCGACATTCGCATCTGGTGCGCCGGTTGTTCCAGCGGCGAGGAAGCGTATATGCTGCTGATGTTGCTGCGCGAGTATTTAGGCAGTCAATATTCGCGATGGGACGGGGGCATCCTTGCCACCGATATTTCCTCAAGGGTTCTCGATGTCGCCCGACGAGGCATTTACGCCGAAGATCGCTTGCGGATGTTGCCGGAACATCTGCGACGCAAATATTTTCGTCAACTGTCTGGCGGACAGTATGAGGTGGTCGATGACCTGAGGCAGGAGGCGACATTCAGACGCTTCAATCTCATGAATGACGTCTTTCCGTTCAAAAAACCTTTCCATATCATTTTTTGCCGCAACGTCATGATTTACTTCGACGATCCGACGCGCAAGACCCTGGTGGCCAAGTTCCACAAGCATACTGCCGATGGGGGATATTTTTTCCTGGGGCATTCCGAAACCCTGGGTAGGGGACAGAGCCTTTTCAAGTACCTGGCCCCTGCCGTATACCAAAAACAGTGACCAGAGACTGCAGATGCCAAAAAAAATTCGCGTTCTTGTCATAGATGATTCAGCTCTCGTGAGGCAGATCCTGAGCCAGGGGTTGTCTTTGGATCCTTCCATTGAAGTCGTAGGCACAGCCGGGGACCCTTATATCGCCCGCGACAAGATCGTCAATCTTCGTCCCGATGTCCTGACGCTGGATGTCGAAATGCCCCGCATGGACGGCGTCGATTTCCTGCGTCGCCTGATGCCGCAATATCCGTTGCCGGTGGTCATGGTCAGTTCCTTGACCCAGAAAGGCAAGCAGATTACCCTCGATTCACTCGATGCCGGTGCTGTCGACTTTGTGTCGAAACCGACCAGTGACATTGCGCGCGGGTTGAAGGAAATGCTGTCGGAGTTGCGCGCCAAGATCAAACTGGCGTCCACGGCCAATGTATCCCACTGGAAAACGGCCCGCAATGTCGTGCCGTCGCGTCTCAAGACTCTTGGGAAAAAAGCGCTGGCCGAATCGACGGATAAGGTTATCGCCATCGGTGCCTCCACCGGCGGCACCGAAGCCATTCGAAAAATAATCGCCCAGTTCCCTGCGACCATGCCGGGAGTGGTCATCGTTCAGCATATGCCGGCCGGATTTACGCGCCTTTTTGCCGAGCGACTCAATCAGCTTTGCGCCATGGAGGTCAAGGAGGCGGCTTCGGGCGATCGGATCATGCCGGGCAGGGTATTGATAGGCCCCGGCGGTTTTCACATGAAAGTGGTGCGCTCCGGTGGATTTTATCAGGTTCGATGCGAGTCGGGAGAGCCCGTCAAGGGGCACTGCCCTTCCGTTGATGTTATGATGCATTCCGTGGCCCAGCATGTCGGCGCGAATGCCATCGGCGTCATGTTGACCGGCATGGGATCCGACGGGGCGGAAGGGATGAGAGCCATGCGCGAGGCGGGAGCCCACAATCTGGCGCAGGACCAGGCGAGTAGTGTAGTATTCGGCATGCCGAAGGTAGCCTATGAATTGGGAGGCGCCCATTCGCTGGTGCCGTTGGATTCCATGGCAACCAGGATTGTCGATCTTCTTTCGGAGCGGCGGATATGAGTAATATTGTTTTGGGTATCGGGGATTACGGTGCAAGCGACCGACCCGGTTCCATGGTGAAAACCTATGCTCTCGGGTCCTGTGTGGCCGTGACCATGTATGATCCCAATCTGCATGTGGCTGGCATGGTTCATGTGGCTCTTCCCGACTCCAAACTCAATCGAGCCAAGGGGGCGGAGTGCCCTGGATATTTTGCCGACCTCGGTGTCCCTCTGCTGTTCGAGGAAATGGTGCGACTCGGTTGCCAGCGACAGGGGCGTGGCCTGGTGGTCAAGTTGTTGGGCGGTGCATCGGTCATGGCCGGGAACGATACCTTCAATATAGGCAAACGTAATGTGCTGGCTGTCAAAAAGGTGCTGTGGGGCCTGGGAATGGGACCGGTGGCGGAAGATGTGGGGGCGAATTACAGTCGTACGGTGTCCCTGTATGTTGATAGCGGTGGTGTAACCGTGTCATGTCCTGGACGCGGCCAGTGGCAAATATAGGGAGGGGGCATGGAACCAAGAATCAGTTCCGATGATATTCGTGAAGCTATTGCAAATCTGCCGATATTATCGCCCAATGTCAGCAGGTTGCTGCAGGTTTTGTCTACGGACGATTATGAGCTTGACGACGTCGTCAATATCGTCAAATATGATGCTGCATTAACCGCCAAGGTTTTGAAGGTTGCCAATTCACCTGTTTTCGGACTGGTTAATCCGGTTACCACCCTGGATCGGGCCATCAGCTATCTTGGGAAGTGGATTGTCATCAGTATCATTTTATCAGACAATACCGGCGAGCTTTTCCATAAGCCCCTCGAGGGTTACGATGGAGGACAGAATGCTCTGTGGCGGCATGACCTGTTCGCAGCTTTTTCCAGTTCCGAAGTCGCGCGACTGGCCAAGCATGATTTTGAAGCCGAATTGGCGTTTACCGCCGGACTTTTGCACGATATAGGGAAATTCGTGTTTTCGCCTTTCTGGGAGAAAGTCGTTCCCGAAGCTCTCGGGCATATCGAGGAAGGCAGTATGGCCGATTACCTTGAGGCTGAAAGGTCATTGACCGGGATGGATCATGCCCAGATCGGTTATGAAATGGCCAGGCACTGGGATTTTCCAGAACCTCTACAACAGGCCATTTTGTATCATCATACGCCCCAGCAGGCACCTGAGGAATTTCGGGCTCTTGCCTTTGCTGCACATCTTGGCGACATGTGCGCCATGATGGCCGGATGCGATACCGGCAATGACGGCATGCAGTATCCGTTGGACGACGGTTATTCCGAGTTTTTCGACCTGACCTCCGAATCCCTGGCGCAGATTCTGCTGGAGGCGGAAATTCAATTTAAAAAAGCGATTTCATCTCTTTCCGTTGAAGAGGAGGTTGATAAGTGAAACGCATCGTCATAGCCGACGACTCGGCCACCGCCCGGATGGTTATCCGGCGGTGCCTTGAAATTATCGGTCTGGGAGACGCCGGGATGGTGGAAGTGCCCAATGGCAGAGAAGCCTTGGCCCGTCTCAAGGAAGCACCGACGGACCTGCTTGTGACTGATCTGAATATGCCCATCATGGATGGAGAAACCCTGCTCAAATGGGTCAAGGGCAGTCCCAAGCTGACTGATGTGCCGGTGGTTGTCATCACCAGTGCGGGCAATCCTGCCAAGGAAGCGCTGCTTTCGGACCTGGGGGCCTTTGCGGTTCTCGATAAACCTATCTCACCGGCGACCTTGCTGAAAAAGCTCGAACCGCTCATGCAATGAACAGGGGGAGGAAATGAGCCAAAACTTTGACGAACTGGTGCGTCACTCCATTGCCGTGACTCTGGAGAATATGGCCTTCATGGAGGTGTTGCCGCAGTCGGAGGAAACCGAAACCGATGCTGAAGACAACATGTCTGCGCGTTTGCTGATTCTTGATCCGCTTCAGGCGGAAATGGTCCTGACACTGCCGGTGCGGTTGCTGACAAATATCATCGATGTCGTGCATGCTTTTCCGGAGGACGATGTGGTGGAGCAGATCCGGTCCGATATGCTGGGGGAGTTGCTCAACACCGTAGCCGGGCGTCTGCTCAACGATTTTCTTCCGGGGAATCAGGCCTATCGCCTCGGTTTGCCGGAGGTAACTCTGGAGCAGCCGACGGTTTGTGAAGGTCCAAGCAGGACCTGGGAGTACGACGTCGAGGGGGAACCGCTTGCCTTGACCATCGTCGGCACCGGGTTTTTCCCAGAGGATGGCGAACCGGCCTAGAAATCACCGGTAACCCTTGTTTTCATTTTTTACGGAAGGATTGAGGAGGATATGGGTAATAAAGTATTGATTGTCGATGATTCCAATACCATGAGAAAAATCGTGGCGCGTTCCCTGCGACAGGCGGGATTCGAGTTCGAAAAACTGCTGGAGGCGGCGGATGGTCAGGCTGCCTTGGAAGTATTGGCCGGCGAAACGGTCGATATTGTATTGAGCGACATAAACATGCCTGTTATGGACGGCATAGAGTTTCTTCGCCAGAAGAACGCCGATGGTCAGATAAAAGGCATTCCTGTGGTCATGATTACCACGGAGGCCGGTACGGATGTGCTTAACGAAGCCCTGTCCCTGGGCGCGGTCGGCACCATCAAAAAGCCCTTTACGCCGGAGCAGGTACAAGAGGTGTTGGGTAAGTTCCTGTGATAAGGAGAAGGTCTCGTGGATTTAGCCAAGTGTATTTCTGATGCAACGCAGGAAATCTTCCAATCGATGCTGATGGCCGAGGCCCGTCCATCCACGCCGTTGTCGACGCGTTCCAACGTCTTCAAGGATTCGGTCTCGGGCCTGGTCGGTCTGGCCGGAAATTATCGCGGCATGCTGGCCATTCATGTACCAAATGCGGTTGCCATGAGCATCACCAGCAAATTTCTTTTCATGGATGTCGAAGAAATCAACGATGATGTCAAAGACGCCATCGGGGAGCTTGCCAATATGCTGGCCGGCAGTGTCAAGTCGATGTTGACCGAGACGGGAACGGGACTCAAGCTTGCCATACCTTCGGCCATCAGTGGAACGGAATATGAGGTCGAATGTCTTTCGGATAGCGACGGCGCGATTGTGCCTTTTAATATCGACGAAGGTGAATTTCTGGTCGAGTGCTATCTTCAGAACAGCTGATGTGACAAAACCGCTGATTCCGTTTCGGGGAACAGGTTTCCCAGAGGCTGAATCAGCGGTTTTTTAATTTTCCGACGGTAAAGACCGCTCGGTTGATGATTTTTCAAAAGCGACCGGAGTTGTTCAAACTTTGTGTCAGTCTTCTTTGATTTTTCCTTTCGAATACAGAACAACACACGGGAATGAGCGATAACGAACGCATAACAGCCGTTTTCAGTACTTTGGCGGAGAAACTCGCCAGTGGACTCAGCGATTTGCTCGGTTGCAGTATCGAGGTCGAACTGACAGCCGAGTGCCGTACATCAAAAGCGAAGTTTTTCTCCGGTTTTCATAAAAAACTGGTGATGGCCAATTTTGATGTTGCGGGTAGTCGCGAAGGCCGAATGTTCTGCTTTTGCCGGCTTAAGGATGCCGTTTTGCTGGGTGGTACGCTGATCATGCTGCCGCCGGCCGAATTGGATAAGAAGGTTCGTAAGGAAGAATTCAACGAGGACGAGGCCGATGCTTACGGCGAAATCGTCAATATCGTTTCCGGCGAGTTGATTCAGGCCTTTGACGAAGTATCCGCCGATAAACTCCATTTTAAAAAAACGGGTATCGACGTTGTTCTTCCCGGGAAGGTCGTCCTTGAAAGTCCCGAACCTTTCCCGGACGGGGAACTCTACCAGGTCTCTTTTCGAATGAATCTGGAGGAGCAGCCCCTTGAGAGCATGGAAATGCTGTTTCCGCTCAGCCTGCTGGGAATATCCGGCGAGGAAATGCAGGCTGAGTCCTGGAAGGCCGTGTCTGCGGCGGCAGAATCCGCTGAAACGGAACCTTCATCGGAAGCGTCCGAACACGACGCAGAGTCCGGGAAGAAGACGACCGGAGAGTTGGTGCTGCTGGTGACCGGGCGCAAGGATGAGGTGCACGATCTCGCCGACGCGTGTGTCGCAGAGGGGTTCGTATCCAGGGTTTGCGGTTACCAGGAGGATTTTCAGTCTTTTGGGCCGAACGGGCCGACTCCGGCCAGAGGCGTGATTTTGAGCATGGACGATACCAAGGAACAGGGGCTGGCTTCGATCATCAAGGCCAAAGGGATTTTCGGCAACTCCGTCCCTCTGATAGCCGCCGGTGGGCGATGGACGCGCAGTCAGGTTCTCCAGGCCGTAAAGTATGGAGTGTGCGATATCGTAGTGACACCGGCGTCGCCGGACGATATTCGGGAAAAAATACGCCAGAATCTCGGTTCGATGAAAAATTGACTTTCATTCGGTTATAAACACCGATAACAGCCCTCGGGACGTCCCGGGTCGACCGCTTTTCGGGCTTTTCGGATCCGGCAAACCGCTACGCGCTTCTCGTCAGTCTCCCGTTTGAATGTTTTTGCGTTTGAGTTTTTCGATCAGGGTGGTGCGTTTGAGATTCAGAAGCTTGGCCGCTTCACGCTTATTGCCGCCGGTCATGTTGAGGGCTTGCAGTATCAGCTGGTTTTCAAAACGGTTCACCAGCAGGTTGAAGTCAACCCCGCCCTCATCCATGCTGACGCTGTACTCCTGAGGTTCCGAAGCCTGCTGTTCCTGCGCTGTCCCGTCGCTTCCCTGATATTTCTCCGGCAGATCCTCGCATCCGGCAGTCTGTCCGGCGAAGAAAATGGACATTCGCTGTACGAGGTTTTCCAATTCTCTCACATTTCCGGGCCAGGGATATTGTTTCAAAACCTGCAAGGCTTCGTGGGAGAATCCTTTGAACGGGTTCTTTTTCTGCCGATTGTAGGTCATGATAAACTTGTCGATAAGCAGGGGGATGTCTTCTTTGCGTTTGCGCAAGGGCGGAATCTGCAGCGGTACAACATTCAGACGATAGTAGAGGTCCTCCCGGAAACGCCCTTCGGATACGGACTTCTCCAGATCTCGATGCGTGGCAGCCACGACGCGCACATCGACGGGGATCGGCTTGATCCCACCTACCGGTTCGAATTCCTTTTCCTGCAATACCCGTAATAGTTTGGCCTGCAGGCTTGCCTTCATGTCGCCGATTTCGTCGAGGAAAAGGGTGCCGCCGTCCGCATATTGGAGGCGGCCCATTTTGGCCTGGTTGGCACCGGTAAAGGCCCCTTTTACGTAACCGAACAACTCGCTTTCCAGCAGATCTTCGGGGATGGCGGCACAGTTTACCGGGACGAAGTTTTTTCGGCTGCGGGGGCCATGGGCATGAATGGCGCGGGCAACAAGCTCCTTGCCGGTACCGCTTTCTCCGAGCACCAGTACCGACGAGTCCCCTTCGGCAGCCAGTTTTTCGATGTTGTTGAAAAGTTGACGCATTTTGGCCGATTGACCAATGATGCCGTGGAAACCGTCCGATTTGCGGAACTTGCGGCCCCGAACCTCTCCCTTGGTTAATAGATCGTGATGTTGCAGGGCTCGGGATGTCGCAATGATGGTTTCTTCGTGATTATAGGGTGTGTTGAGGCAAAAGAAGGCTCCGAATTTGAGAGCCTCCAGCGCCAGGTTGCGCTGGTTGACGGGAACGCCGACGATGGTGACGATTTGGGTGTTGAGCTTCGAAGCCTTTTTCAGCAGCTCCAATCCCGCGTTGGCAGGTGCGAAAAGGTCGGTGAGGATGACGGAGATTTCATCTTCCTGAAGAGCTTCGAGGGCTCTTTCGGGTGAATCCGATTCGAGGACCGTGCAATCTACGGTCTTGCGAATAGCCACAGCCAGTTCGCCTCTCTCCTTGGCATTATTATGTACGATAAGAACGCTACGCAAAGAATAAAACATGCTCATCCATTCACTCGTGAGATTGATGTGTTGCAGTTGCGTTGCCGGACCGGGATATGGATGGCGTGGGCAAAACGCGCAAAAGCTCGCCGGTATAGTAACAAAAAAACAAAATTAGTAAAAATGCTTTTTGAAAAATGCGAATCACTACGGGAAATTCCAATGTCGCGGAGCAGGCGATGACAGGGATGATGCCGGTGATGTCATGCCAAACGGCATATCTCGTTCAGGCACGGATGTCGATTCGGGCGCCGGGAACGGATTCTTGCGAGGTTTTCTGCTTCTGTTGTTTCGAATAAAGATTGCGGACCAGGTTTCTTGAAGAGGGCGTTTCCAGGTCGGTTGCGTTGGTTGCCTGAGGCGCGGGGTCAGCGGTTTTGGCGGGAGCGGGGAGGGCCGGGGCATGGCTGTCGGCCGACCTTGGAATCAGATTGCTGTAACGCGCGGCGGCGGTCAGGCCGGCTTCCGAGAGGGTGATCCGATCTTCAGGGCGGGGGCTGCGGAGATCGGCGAAATACCCGCGACGGGCCGAAGTGACAGGCTTTGTGGCGGCAACGGTGATTGGTGCGCCGTTTTTTAATGTATGGTCGATTTTTGTCATGGCAAGCAATGGTCCAACAATGTTTTGACAACCGTATTTGCCTTAAATCATACAACCTTCTTGGATGTTGGGCAACGGTATGCTTCGCTCCCCGGCTGTGCAGGCAGATTATCGGGGAAAGCCGATGCGCACGGACGGGGCGGGAAATCAAGTTGTCCACAGCCGTTGTGGAGAAGTGCGGGGATGACGACTGCTGATGGCATGTAACTCATCAGAACATCGATCAAGTTAGCATATTGCCAGTATTCTGTGCAGGGCAAGCAAGGGGCGGTTCGGGCTTTTCAGCTTTGTTGTGCAGCGCCTGCTTGCGTGTCGCCGAATATCTGAGCGTTGAAGATATAGATGTCGGCATCTTCGGATTTCCAGGCATCGGCGGGCAAGCCGGCCTTGGTACAGGTCTGGGAAAGAAATGTCGTGCGATCCCAGCCGTATTCGACGGCAACTTGAGGAAGGAGCACGCCGCGGTGATAACCTTTTTCAAGGTAAATTCCGTGCTCCCCCACCATGATGTCATCGTAGGCCGTGATTTTTTGCAGAGGGGAGAGGACCGAGATTTCTATTTGGAAGTTTTGCAGGTCTTCCTCGGTCATGGGGTAGAAGCGTGGATCTTTGGTCGCCGCTGCACAAGCCATTTCAGCCACTTCGCGATACAGGGGCCACTCGGACTGAAAGTTGCCGATGCAACCGCGTAGCCTTTCATTCTGTTTGATGGAAACGAAACAGCCCTGGCGGGTGTTGAGCGCTTTTTCCTCTCGCGGTTCGATGTAAACATTGCCGGTCAAAACGCACGTTTCAATGGCTTTGCGAGCGATGGTCAGCAAAACGGCCTGGTGGTGAGTGGTTAGAGGCTTATCCATGGAACCTCCTGATGGCAGTGCCTTTTTCAACGTGAAACAAGCTATGGAAATGTCGTATTTTGCCCTGAATGTTAATAGTATTGAGGTCAGATGA
>JASKKK010000118.1 GCA_030154185.1 Desulfuromonadales bacterium | reverse complement strand
AAGCGGAAAAAATACTTAAACAGGCCGGCATCAAAATCCGCCTGATACCCGCCCCGTCGGGGCTGTCAAAAGGGTGTACCCTGGCCATTCGTTTTCAAAGCACCGATCGCCGGGCTTTCGAGAAGGCTCTTGCAGCGTCAGAGACAGCCCCTGAAAGCATCTACCGCAAAGAGCGGGAAAACTGGTTGGCAGCTTGAGTACGCTCGCCCTCGACCAGGCACCGAGGCGCCGTCCGACGTTCCGTCCTTCACAATGACGACCATGATTTTTCCACTTTACCTCCCCCGCTGACACCACCGGACATCGCTGCGGAGTTACCTTCCTTTATCCCCTGCCGCACAGCCACGATGCGGGCATGATCAGATTCCCACCTGAAACGCTAAGGGTATGCCTTTTCAACTTCTCCAACCGCAACCATATGGAGATGCCGGCATATCGACCGAAAAGACTCCTGAATGTCCCTGAGCCATTGGATTTCGCCCCCCTGATCCATGCCGGAGCCTCATTGTTGACAAAACTTGCGGGAAATCCTCGATTATGGTAATTATACAAGGAAGTTAGAGTCCGGGTGTTTTTCAGTCCAACCCAACAGAGTCACTCTTTTTTACGCCGGATCTTTATTGAGACAAGAACATGTCATCTTCCTGACATTTGCAGGATAATAAACCGATACTTCGTGAGGAAACCCGTGAGACTTTCGACCAAAAGCCGTTATGGCCTGAGAGCATTGTTCGACATCGCCTACAATGCCGGCAATCAGCCGGCCCAGATCAAAGACATTTCGCGCCGACAGGATATTTCCCCGCGCTATCTGGAACAAATTTTCCAGAGTTTTAAAAAAGCGGGGATTCTCAAAAGCAAAAAAGGACCTCAGGGAGGATACTTCCTGACCCGCAAGCCCGACCAGATAACCGTTCGGCAAATTGTCGAAGCCGCCGAGGGTGATACATTGCTGGTCGCTTGTGCCTGCGAAACGCCCAAGGGCAAAGGGCGTTGCGAAATGAACGGACAGTGCGTCACACAAACCGTGTGGTATGAAGCGACCAAGCATCTGAATTCCTTCCTTGACAGTCTGACTTTGCAGACCCTGTGCGAACGCGGTCAGGACATGGGCGTCAAACGCGAAAGCGATCATCGCTTCATGTACTATATTTGAGCCTGGTACGCTCAATCCTGTAACGATCCCCTGCATCTGGCGCTTTTTGTTTAGCCATCCCATTCAAAGCATTTTGCGAAGGAATCAAAATTTGATTCCTTCGCCTTTCCATTTGCGGTATGGTACGGATGGTCTGAAACCTGAAATTGTTCCTGCAAGGCACATCTCAGGTTGACCCGGAAAGGATTTCGTTTAATCTAAAACGAATCCGCGATCGGTAGATTCGACGGGACCATATTCTCAGGGTTTCTTTCATGAGTGACTGGAAAATATTTCTCGCAGAACCGCGTATTGCTTATTTTTCGATGGAAATCGGCCTGACCTCCGAAATCCCCACCTACAGCGGTGGCCTTGGAGTTCTTGCCGGCGATACCATCAAATCGGCAGCCGATCTCAAGGTCCCCCTCGTGGCCGTCACTCTCGTCAGTCGCAAAGGTTATTTTTCCCAGACCATCGACGAACAGGGCCAACAGCAGGAAAGTTCCAACCAGTGGAATCCCGAAAAACAGCTCGAATGTCTCCCGGCCAAAGTGCTGGTAACGATTGAGCAACGCGACGTAAAGGTGCAGGCATGGCTTTACCGGGTAACCAGCCCCTCTCGCGGTCAAATTCCGGTTCTGTTCCTGGACACTGACATCCCCGGCAACGCTGAAGAAGACCGGCACATTACCGATCATCTCTACGGCGGAGACCAGTCCTATCGGTTGAAGCAGGAAATCGTTCTGGGCATTGGCGGCGCCCGTATTCTCGACCAACTCGGGTTTGAAATCCGCAAATATCATATGAACGAAGGCCATGCCAGCCTGCTGACTCTGGAACTGTTGGCCCACAGTCGCCGTCCCATCGAGGACACCTGGGACGAACGCAACTCCTGGAATACGCAGGCGGTCACAAACAAGTGCGTGTTCACCACACATACGCCGGTTAAAGCCGGTCACGATCAATTCCCTTACGGGTTGGTCGAAAAGGTCCTTGACCATGAAATCCCCCTCGACCTGCTCAAGGATCTGGGGGGACAGGATCATTTGAATATGACCCTGCTGGCCCTGAACCTCAGCAAATACATCAACGGTGTCGCCAAAAAGCATGGCGAAGTTTCCCAGGCCATGTTCCCCGGATTCGAAATTCACGCCATCACCAACGGTATCCATCCCTTCACCTGGACGTCGCCCTATTTCGTAAATCTTTACAGCCGTTACCTCCCCAGTTGGGCCACCGAACCCGAATTGCTGGTGCGTGTCGACAGCATTCCCGACGATGAGATATGGGAGGCTCATTGCGGCGCCAAGGCATATCTTTTCCAATACATTGCCGAAACATGCGGAGTCGAACTCGATCCGGATATCCTGACCATCGGATTCGCCAGGCGGGTCGCAACCTACAAGCGAGGCGATCTGATATTCACCGATATCGACCGCCTGCTGCGTATCGGCGAAGGAAAGCTGCAACTGGTATTCGGCGGCAAGGCTCATCCCAACGACGAGCCGGGCAAGGAACTGATTCACCGCATCATGCAGAATATCCATGATTATCAGGACCGGATCCGCATGGTCTACCTGCCCAATTACAACATGGAGATCGCCGCGCGCCTTATACCCGGCGTCGATCTTTGGCTCAACAACCCCATACGGCCCCTTGAGGCTTCCGGCACCAGCGGCATGAAGGCAGCCATCAACGGCGTTCCGAACTTCAGCGTCCTGGATGGCTGGTGGATTGAAGGCCATATCGAAGGTGTCACCGGATGGTCCATCGGGCCGCCCCCCAACGGCAATTCCATCACCCAGAATCATACCGACGAAGATGTAGAAGACCTCTACAACAAACTTGAAAAGGTTATCCTGCCGCTCTACTACGAGGATCGCCCCGGCTGGATCCGCATCATGAAAAACGCCATCGGCAAAAATGCCTACTATTTCAACACTCACGTCATGATGCGCCGCTACGTCACCGAAGCCTATTGCCACTGACATCGCATGGCGGGGCAAGCAGCCTCCCAAGAGATAAAGAACAGAAGGACGGTTGACCTCCTCCCTCCCTGATGGATAGAATGCCCCATTAAAGATTTTCAGGTACCGGCCAAAATCAAGGCCCTTTTCCCGGATTGAATCATGCATATACAGGATATATTCGCCCGATACAGCACGACTTTTTCTTTCGAGTTTTTCCCTCCCAAGACCGACAAAGCGGCGGAACGCCTGTACGAAACCATCCGCCAGCTCGAAGCCCTCAATCCACACTTCGCTTCGGTTACCTACGGAGCCGGAGGGTCGACCCGCGAACGTACCCATGATCTGGTCATGCGCATCCGCGAGCACAGCGCTCTCGACCCCATCCCTCATCTGACATGCGTTTGCAGCCCCGAACAGGAGATCCGCCAGATCCTGCAGCGCTATGCCGATGCCGGCATCAGCAACATACTGGCCCTGGCCGGAGATGCTCCGCCGGATAAACCGAACTACGACCGTTCGCAGGACGCATTCCCCCATGCAGCCGATCTGGTTCGCTTCATCCGCAAATTCAACGACGAGCATCGTCACCCGGACCGTCGCGGTTTCGGTATCGGCGTCGCCGGTTTTCCCGAGGGCCATCCGACAACCCCTAACCGCCTGCTGGAAATGGATCACCTCAAGGCAAAGGTCGACGAAGGTGCGGATTACATCTGCACACAACTCTTTTTCGACAATCGCGACTTCTATGACTTCCGCGAGCGTTGCGAACTTGCAGGCATCCATGTGCCGATCATTGCCGGTATCATGCCGATCGCCTCTATTGAAGGCATGAAACGCATGGCCGAACTGGCCGCAGGAGCACGCTTTCCCGCTCCGTTGCTGAAAGCCGTGGAACGCTGCCAGGACGATCCCGAATCGGTCCGCCGCATCGGCATACACTGGGCCACGGAACAGTGCCGCGACCTGCTCGACAACGAGGTGCGCGGCATCCACTTCTACACCCTCAACAACTCCGACGCCACAAGACAGATATTCCTCTGCCTCGGCCTCCAGAATCATCAGTAATACAATTTAGCAAAAAAGACGGCAGAAAAGTTCCTTCGTTTCTGCCGTCACATAAACCGTACCCCCACTCCCCCATTTCCCGAACTCCCTCCCGACATTTCGACACCTTTCCGTATTTTTTTGACTTACCTCGTGTGCGAGATACATTTTACAGGTAATTCGGCAGATGGATCTCCCATCTGTCAAGCATCCATTCCCGGCGTACAAGGAGGTTTTTCATGGAAAGCAAAGAAGCTTACGAAAAAAAATTACAGGCCCAGTTGGATGAATGGAACGCAGAGATTGCCAAACTCAAGGCAAAAGCCGACAAGGCGGAAGCCGAAGCCCGGATCGAATATCACCAAAGGATCGAAGAATTGCGCGCCATGCAGGAAACGGCCAGATCCAAACTCGACAAACTCAAAGCCGCAGGCGACAATGCATGGCAAGATCTCAAGGAAGGCCTCGATCAGGCCTGGGAGGACCTCGGCAAAGCCGTCAAAGCAGCTCGTTCAAGGTTTTCCTGAACAACTTTGTTCCCGGCTCCAGGCAAAGTTTGATGCTTTCGAAAAAAAATCAATGCTTTGATTTGCCCGCCTTTCCGAAACGGCGCCAAATACCAAAGGAGAAAGTGCCCGATGAAATTCTTCAATACAAACCGGTTCGCGCTGTTGTTATGCATAACCGTCCTGCTCGGGACCGCCCAGCCCTGCATCGCCGAATCGACAGACGGACAAACATCGATGGAAGAGGTCAAAAAGGAGACGCAGGAACTGATTCAGACGCTCAAATCCTATAGCGCCGAACAACGGGACGAAGCGGTGCAGGAAACCAGGGAGGCCCTTGAAAAACTGGACAAACGCATCGATGCCCTGGAAAAAGATATCGATCGGAACTGGGATGAAATGGATGCATCGGCTCGCGAACAGGCACGGGAAAGCCTGAAAGCTCTGCGCAGGCAGCGAATCAAACTGGCGGAATGGTACGGGAGCCTGAAGACCAGTTCAATGGAGGCCTGGGAACATATGAAAAAAGGGTTTTCAGAGGCATATAAGGCTCTTTATGATGCCTGGCAGAAGTCTGAAAAAGAATTTGGCGAGCATTAGGCCTCAAAAATACAGGCGGC
>JASKKK010000117.1 GCA_030154185.1 Desulfuromonadales bacterium | reverse complement strand
GATATTTCGACGACCGATGCTACTTCCGGCCTGTATATTTTAAAAGGTCAACGTGATTTCAATATGTTGCACCGAATGGGCAGGTGCGAAAGTTGAGTTTAAACCTTTTAAACGGGGAAACTCTATCTTATGATATCGCCTTTTTATGGTTCGATCGGTTGGCGGTCGCAGAATTTTCATTTCATAAGACCGCTGTCCCTGACAGGTATCACGCCGTGTTGGAGGCGCGAACCGTGGGGGTGGCTGCATGGTTGACAGGTAATCGTGTGCAGCGTTACACATCGGTATTGCACCTTGCGGACGATGGCAGTTTGCGTCCTCTCAGCCACCATGCCGATATGTACAAAAGTCGGGGGGATACGGTCAAAACCCGTTTGAAAAAGTGGGAATACGATTATTCTCGACGCGTCATCGTCGAAAAAGTCGTTCGCAACGGCAGGCCTCGTAAACCCACGACCTATAGCATGGGTAACGGTCCCTTGCCCTACGACATTCTCGGTGCTTTTTATAATTTTCGTACCGAAAAATACGGACCGATCCGCGGCGGCGCGGCTTATCATGTGCCTACCTTTGCCAAGGGGGTTCCCTCCGCTATAGATATCGCAGTGTTTTCCGATGATCGCAGACCCGGAGAGTCGTTTTTCCCGTCCGAAGGACTGGTAGTCAAGGTGGTACTTGATCCCGAGGTGTTTGATACAGGTAACGGTAACCTGTATATATGGTTCGATAATAACTTGCGTCCCGGCAAGGTTCTTGTGAAGGATGTGGTCGGCCTCGGCGACGTTCGCGCAAGCCTGCGCTCCGATAGAGAGGAACAGTGATGAAAGAGACGATCTTTGTTGTGGGGCATCGGAATCCCGATACCGACTCCGTATGCAGTGCCATGTGCTATGCCCGGTTGCGGCGTATTCAGGGCATGGAAAATGTGGTGCCCGCACGCGCAGGGTATCTGAACCGGCAAACGGAATTCGTGCTTGAGCAGCTTGGTGTCGAACCGCCCAGGCTGCTTTCCGATGTGGTGCCCAGGGTTCGGGATGTCGTCAAACAGCCGGCCGTGACCATTCATGCCGATGCCCCTTTGGCCTGGGCCCTGGATCTGCTTCATCGTCACGATATCGGCATGCTTCCGGTCGTTGATCGGGAGGGTCAGGCGCTGGGGCTGCTGTTTCTCCGCCAGGTGGCGGAACGTTTTCTGGTGGCAGGACAGGAGGGGCGCATCCGACGTATCCAGACATCGCCATGGACCCTGGCGCGTTGTCTGGATGCGGAAGTGCTCAGCGAGGGACCGTTCCAAGAGGTGGAGGATTTCGAACTATATGTCGGAGCCATGGCTTTCGAGAGTTTTTGCGATCGCCTGGAAGGGCTGGATCCACAGCGGCTTCTGGTGATTACCGGTGATCGCGACGATATCCAGCTTCATGCAACGCAACTCGGTGTGCGCATTCTGGTGGTGACGGGAGGAAAGCCGATCAATACCGATGTACTCGAAACCGCTCGAAGCAAAGGCGTCACCGTTTTGGCCAGCGGTTACGACACGGCGACGACCACCTCCCTTGCGAGACTCTCAACGCCTGTCGAAAGCCTCATGACATCCGAATTCTCCACCGCTTGGATGGATGAGTCTCTGGAAACCCTGCGGTACCGGTTTCTGGATGCGGCGCAGCCCGGCGTCCTGGTGCTGGACGCTTCTCGGCGAGTCACGGCGGTAGCCACCAAAAGTACCTTGCTGGCACCACTGCCGTTCAAGCTCATGCTGGTCGATCACAATGAGCTGAGTCAGGCCGTGCCGGGAGCGGACCGTGTCGAGATTCTGGAAATTATCGACCACCACCGGTTGGGAAATATGCATACCGATGCACCCATCCGTTTCGTAAATCAGCCTCTGGGCAGCACCTGCTCCGTCGTTGCCGGTCTATACCGAAGTGCCGGTATCACCCCCGATGCCAAGACTGCCGGATTGCTGCTGGCCGGTCTGCTTTCCGATACGGTCCTGCTTCGTTCGCCGACCGCTACCGATAGTGACCGGGAGTTGAGCCAGTGGCTTGCGGATCTTGCCGGGCTCGACCCCCAGGATTTTGGCGGACGCATGTTTGCAGCAGGTTCCGCTCTGGCTGCCTATGGCAGCATGGAAGAATTGATCCTCGCCGACTTCAAGGAATATACCCAGGATAACCGACAATTCGGCATTGGACAGGTCGAGGTGGTCAACTTCGATGAATTTCAGGAACGAAAGGAGGATATTGCGCGTAGTCTGGAAGAGGTCTGCGAAAAACGGGGGTTGGATTTATGTGGTCTGCTGGTGACCGATATCGTCAGGGCGACGAGTCTGTTATTGCTTGCCGGACGCACTGAATTGATTGCTCGTATAGGATATCCACGGCTTGACGCAGGACTGTTTGAACTCAAAGGTGTTCTGTCCAGAAAGAAACAGCTTCTGCCTCATTTCCTGAAGATACTCAAAACCTGATGGAGCTTGTTTGGGATTCTCCAGCGTCGAGCACCAAACGCGACGGGGATGTGATTTATTTATAAAAAACACTTGCCAGATAGGTGTGAACTGCATTATATGAATATATGAATTGCTTGTCCGTCAGCGATCGTATGCAACCACATCAAAACCGTTGTTTCGTTTGCCGTCAAACTCTTTTCAAGGAGGCATATGATGCAGGAAAAGAAACGAATCGTCGTTATCGGTGGTTCGGCCGCAGGCCCCAAGGCTGCCGCCCGGGCCAAACGTCTCGATCCCGATGCTGAGGTTACCATCATTCAGAAAGCTCCGGAAATGTCCATGGCTTCCTGCGGTTATCCATATTATGTCGGGGGAGTGTTTGATAAACGTAGTGCTCTGCTCAGCACCCCTTATGGTGAAGTGCGCGATCCACATTTCTTCGTCCATACCAAGGGTGTGCAGGCGCGGACGGAAACCGAGGCCGTCGCCATCGATCGACAGAATCACACGATTCGTTGCCGCGATCTCAATACCGGCGACATGGATTACGTTTCTTATGACAAGCTCATCATTGCTACCGGAGCCAGACCGCGCAAGCCACCCGTTCCGGGCGTCGATTTTGAAGGAGTCACCACTCTCCAGTCAATGAAAGATGCCGACTTCCTCAGAAAAATCAGGGACGACAAGACGATAACCAAAGCCGTGGTTATCGGAGGGGGTCTGATCGGTATCGAAACCTGCGAAGCCTTGCAACTGTCGGGTATCGATATCACCGTGATCGAGATGCTGCCGCAGATCCTCATGTTTCTTGATTGGGAACTGGCCAAAGTCCTCGAAAATCACGTTCGCAGCAAGGCGGCCAACGTCATCACGGATGTTAAAGTCGCAGGGTTCACCGGGGATGACGGCCGTTTGAGCGGGGTTAAACTGGAAAACGGCACGGAGTTGCCTTGCCAGTTGGCTGTGCTTGCCATCGGCGTCGTGCCGAACGTCGACCTCGCTCGGGACGCAGGATTGGAAATCGGTCAGACCGGCGGCATTGCCGTGGATGAATACATGCAGACTTCCGACCCCGATGTTTATGCTGTCGGAGATTGCGTTGAGCTTGTACATCGCATTACCGGGAAAAAGACCCGCGCCCCGTTTGGTGATTTGGCCAATCTCGAGGGGAGAGTAGCCGGCGAAAATGCCGTTCTGGGCAATCGCACAACTTTTCCCGGGACGATTCACACCGGTATCTGCAAGGTCTTCGATTTTTCAGCCGGCTCCACCGGCCTCTCCGAAACCCGCGCCCGGCAGGAAGGTTACGATAATCTCGTGACCGTCATCAATGCCAGTCTCGACAAGCCGGAATTCATGGGCGCCAAGCTGCTTATATCCAAAATGGTTGCTGACGGGGACACGGGAAAAATACTCGGTGTTCAGTGTGTAGGGCCTGGCGATGTCGGAAAGCAGATCGCCACCGCGGCCATGGCCATTCTTGGAAAACTGACCGTTGCCGATCTGGTCAATGCCGATTTGCCTTATGCCCCTCCGTTTTCATTGCCGATCGATCACTTCATCGCAACCGCGCACTTGATGGAAAACAAACTTCAAGACCGTTTAAAGGGAGTTTCGGCTGTTGACGTCAAGAAAAAGCTCGAAGCTGATGACAAACCTTACATTCTGGATGTTCGTACGCCCGAGGAATTTGAAACCATGCGTCTGGGGATCGGGGAAACCCTTATCCCGATAGGGGACCTTCGGGGTCGCCTGGAGGATCTGCCCGAGGATAAAAACCATGAAATCATCTGCTATTGCAAAATTTCTCTACGAGGATACGAGGCGGCGCGGGTGTTGGAGTCGTTAGGTTGGAAAAACGTCAAGGTGCTTGAAGGCGGCGTGATGGCGTGGCCTTACGAAAGGGAAAAATAAGTTGATTGCGGGCAGCGATCGGCTAACTCATCGGTCGTTGCCCGCAACTGTTTCGCATAAAAGGATTCGCACTATTCAACCGAATCGGAAAAAATCCAGTCATTGTTCTGCACGGCCCGATGGCATTCGATACACTCCTTTACTTTGCCTTCCTCCAGAATGAGCCGGTTAGGTGAAATTTTCAGCCAGAACCAGTCCCCTCCCGTCGGATTATATCCTTCCAGTCGATACATAACGGTCGTCGATAGCAGCTTTTTTTGTCGGCTGTAATTTTCCTTGATTAAAATAGCTCCATCGGGCAATCGTCCTGTGCGGTTCCGCAAGGCTTTCAACGTGTTCGGAGAGACATAGGTGATAAGGAGCGAACCGTGGGGGTGTCTTCCCGGCGAGAGTACGATTTTTCCGGGATATAACGGCCATTGCCGGTAATCGTCCCGTTTCGAGATGAATTCCAGAACGGCGGACCCGGTTGGCTCCGGACGGTCCAATGCAGCTTCTCCGGCTGAGGGCAGGTTTTCAGAAGATTCGTTTTTACAGGCAAGCTGGCCCATCGTCAAAATGGCTGCCAGAAATAAAACCATCCATTTTTTCATGCCTAACTCCAAAGGCCAAAAACTAGATTCTCTTATCGAAAGTGACTTTAACAGCCTCGGGAAGGCAGTCAAGCCTTTAGCAAAGGAAATTTTACTGAAGGATTTCGCATTTAGTAGGGCGGAAGGGGAATCATCCATTTTTTTTGGCAAATGACCATAACTGAATTCAGCGGTGTTGCGTCACGAGGTGATTGCAGGGTATGGTATTGGGCAAGCAAACCCGTCTGCTGTTATTTAGCTTGTGTCTATCCGGAAACTCCGGATGGACACAGCGTTGTTTTCATATGGGAAACGAGCAATTTTTCCCAAGGTCAAGGAAATCAAGCGCTTGCGCGGAGGCGTAGCTGTCTACGCCGCACAAGCAAGTGAGCAGATTGACGCATAGATTGGGGAAAAGGGCCGTT
>JASKKK010000116.1 GCA_030154185.1 Desulfuromonadales bacterium | reverse complement strand
GTTGCTGAGAAGCGCCAGGTATCCGGTTTTACTGCAAACCCGTCACCCTCGTCCGGTGCAGGGAAATCAGGGGAGAAAATCGTTTCTCTGGTCGGGTTGTCGGGAAATGGTTGTGTGAAATGACTTCGGCGTTTATTATCAAGGAGTTACGGGGAGCGCGGGCTTTGAGACTGTTTTGCGGTAGGTCGTCGTTCCCTCCACCAACCTACGCCAAGGCTTCGACTGGCAAGCCAATTGCCGGTCGGAGCCTTTGTTTTGTGCGTAGGCTGCGCGCCGAAGCTGCTGGAGGCTGCGGAGGTATTCGTCGAAAGAGTACTTCTTTATGTCAAGGCGCTAGGCCCTGGAAGCCGAAATTTTAGCGAAGGCGGGCGTGTCAATGAATCATTGAATTCTCTCCCTCAACGGTTTACCTTAAGGCGGCTAATTCTTTCGGAGACCGCAATGCATTACGTCTATCTCATTCGCAGCAAGTTATTTCCCGAGCAAACCTATATCGGTCTTGCCTCCGACCTGCAAAAACGCCTGGCAGCCCACAATTCCGGTCAGTCCTCTCACACCAAAAAATACAAGCCGTGGGAACTTGTGACGTATATTGGGTTCGTCAAGGAGGAAAAAGCCGTTGCTTTCGAGAAATACCTTAAATCCGGCTCCGGAAGGGCTTTTGCCCGAAAGCGACTGTGGTCGTAATTTTCCAACCTGACTCTTATGACATACTGTCGCCGGAATCGAAGCGTAGCGGCTGATAATGGTTTGTGATGAAAACAGCAAACACTTCATACTTACACCAGTAATGCAGCACAGAAGATTGTTTCTGGACTTGGGAGTTCAAATGCGGTAAATACTTCTTCAGCAGGAATCCTGGTTTTTCCACAAAATCAGCAGTCATTCCATGTGCGCCCGTAGCTCAACTGGATAGAGCACCAGACTTCGGATCTGGGGGTTGTGGGTTCGACTCCTACCGGGCGCGTACTTAACATAAACGTCATATTGGAAAGGCCCGCCTCGTTAATGTGGCGGGCCTTTCGCATTTGATGGACACTACCCGGGGAGAGGGATCGGAGCTGAATTCCGAATGCTCATTCCCCTTTCACCCCTTTGGCGATACGGTCGCCGACTTCCTTGTCGATGTTGCGCCAGTATTCGAAAGCCCGTTGCAAAACCGGCTCGGTCACGCCGCCTTTGAGATGGCCGACGACGTTGGCGACCAGGCGATCCCGCTGCTCATCGTTCATTACCTTGCGTACCAGAGTGCCGGGCTGCCCCCAGTCGTCATCGTCCTTGCGCAGGGTGTAAGCGGCCCGGACGAAATCGCCGCTGGCGCTCCAGACCTCGAGTTCGGGATAGCGTTCCGGGTCGGCCTTGGGACCGCCTTTCGAGTTGGGTGCATAGACCGGGTCGGAGACGTTTTCCATCCGCATCGTACCCCCCTTGCTGTAGCTGTGCACCGGGCATTTGGGCCGATTGACCGGAATATGTTTGTAGTTCACCCCCAGGCGGGCCCGGTGGGCGTCGGCATAGGAAACCAGGCGGGCGAGCAGCATCTTGTCCGGACTGGGACCGATGCCGGGGATGAAACTGTTCGGTTCGAAGGCCGCCTGCTCGATCTCGGTATGGAAGTCGGCCGGGTTACGATTCAGTACCAGCTTGCCGACTTCATGCATCGGATAGTCGCTGTGCGGCCATACCTTGGTCAGGTCGAAAGGGTTGAACCGGTAAGACTCGGCCTCCTCGAAGGGCATGATCTGCACCTTCAGTGTCCAGCTGGGATAATCGCCGCGCTTGATCGCGTCGAACAGGTCGCGTCGATGATAGTCGGCGTCTTCGCCGGCAATGCGGTCGCCTTCCTCCTGGGTGAGGAAGTCGATTCCCTGATCGGTCTTGAAGTGATATTTCACCCAGAAACGTTCGCCCTTGGCGTTGACCCACATGTAGGTGTGGCTGGTGTAGCCGTTCATGTGCCGGTAGCTTTTGGGAATCCCGCGATCACTCATCAGGATGGTGACCTGGTGCGCGGATTCGGGCGACAGGGTCCAGAAGTCCCACTGCATGTCGTTGTCGCGCAGACCGTTGTCCGCACGGCGCTTCTGCGAATGGATGAAATGCTGAAACTTCATGGGATCACGCACGAAGAACACCGGCGTGTTGTTCCCTACCATGTCGTAGTTGCCCTCGCTGGTATAGAACTTGAGCGCAAATCCGCGAACGTCCCGCCAGGTGTCGGGGCTTCCGCTCTCGCCGGCCACGGTGGAGAACCGGGCCAGCACTTCGGTCTTCGCACCCGGTTGAAACACGACCGCCTTGGTATAGGCGCTGACGTCTTTGGTAACCTCGAAGTGGCCGAAGGCCCCCGAGCCCTTCGCGTGGGGCTGACGGTCCGGAATCATCTCCCGGTTGAAGTTGGCCATCTGCTCCATGAGGTAGTGATCCTGCAGCAGAACGGGGCCGTTCGGGCCTACGGTAAGCGAATATTCATCGCTGGCTACAGGTCTGCCTGCATCGGTTGTTGTGGGCTTGCAGTCATCTTTTGCCATGGCATCGTCTCCTTTGGATAAATCCTGCATTGTCCTTCTGCCGGTTCGTTCTCCTCCCGTTCATTCTGCGCAAACTAATATCTGATGGCGTTGCAAAAACTCGCCAACTGCTGCGTTGCTGCGATTGCCTCGCTGCTTCGACGTACGTAAGTACGCCTCATGGCTCGACCATCGCGCGCCTTGCATTTGGCGCTTTTTGCTTAGCCATCCCATTTGATGTTTTTTGCGAAAGCATCATATCTGGCGTGTTCACGAAGCCATTCCATAACCATACAAGTGTAAAGATTATCAAAAATGCAACCGATGTCGATAAGCAGGGATCGAATCGCCCCGGAGTGGAAACCATATGCGGGTTTATTGGTTGAGGAACTTTTCGAGAAGGGCGTTTGGCCGTTTTGCAGACGATAAGCTTGTTTTGACTTGCCGGCGCGACCATGATGTGTGGTATGTTGCAAAAAATGGGGAAAAGTCGGAGGGCGCGAAGACAGTCCTTTCGATGAAAGGGGAAGGGGCTTTTGAAATGTCATTGAAAACCTGGACGCAAATCATCACGCTCATCCTGATTATGGCCCTGTTCGCAATGGTCGATATATCTGCGGAAAAAGAAATACTGTTTCCGGAAATTGCGGCCCTTGCCCTGGGGTTCTGGATCATGGAGAAACCGCCCTGGAGGGGCAGCCGTCTGGCTGTCTGGTTGTCGCCGACATTGGCTGCGCTGACGGGGGTTGTGTTGCTGCGCTACGTCCCCTTGCCGACCATTGGCCTTGTCGGGAGCGCTTTTGTTATCGTGGTTCTGCAGTTAAAGCTGCTGCGTTCCGAAGTTTTTCCATCCATATCCGCCGCCATTCTGGCGATCATCACTCACGCCACAAGCTGGCTGTATCCTCTTTCGGTCGGCATCCTGATGGCGATCATCGTGCTCGGGAAAATCTTTTTGGATAAATTCGATGAGAAACGGGCCTTGACCGGTTATTCCGATACGATTGATGATTCCGAAAAGGGAAACGGGCTTCTTCTCGAGCTGTTTTATTGGATCAAGGTTTTGTCCGGCGTCCTTCTCATCAGCGCGGTTGCTTTGCGTTACAACTTCCTGTTCATGATAGCCCCGCCCCTGATTGTCGCCTTCGTGGAACTTTCCAGGCCCGAACAACCGTTGCGTCGCACGCCCGCCAAAGGGGTGTTGCTGCTTTTCCTTGCGGCTTGTTCTGGAGTGCTGTGGTTTTACCTGATTACCGACGTTCTGCATGGACCACTGTGGCTGTTCTCGGGTCTGGCTCTTGGTACCGTCCTGTGCCTCTATCGCTTTTTAAAGGCATCCTTTCCGCCGGTCGCGGCCATTGCGCTGCTGCCGGTTCTGGTGCCGGATCTTCATTTCTGGAAATATCCTCTGCATGTCCTGACGGGTAGCGCTCTCTTCATTCTCATGGGCCTGGTCTTTTTCAGGGAAGTCGAACAGAAACCCGCTGTGTTGGCGGAAAGGGGAGGCCCCAAAGCACCTGGCCCAATAACTGGTTGATGGCTCTGGCCACAAGCGAACCGCGCCAGATCATGGGGTTGCCCGCTTCCCGAACGATTTCAAGGTTTGTCAATATCCCTACGTCGTTGGTTTCAGCTCCGTGTTCGCAGGTGCGGTAATAGCCGGTGCCCGTCGGAATCCCTTGCGCAAGTTGCTGTCCGGTCCTCCATCCACGGGTGGCCTGACCATGTGATTGGTGCGCTTCCAGGCCGAGATCCGGTGCATTTGACATACCAGGGCAAGCTGTTGCGGGGTAATGCCGTGGGCCAGGATTTTCCGTTCGGACATTCCGTTGGCGATCATATCGAGTATGGCGTCGAGGGTTTCAAAGTTCATGTCCGTGCCCAGCTTGTGCGCGATGCCGTGAGGCTTGCCCGCCGCGGAGATGCTGGCGCGTATTTTTTCCGGAATATTCAGGAAAGCGGCCATCTGGTATATCTGGGTTTTGTAGAGACCGGACAGGGGTTGAATGGGCAGGTCGTCGATACCGTTTTTTACGAACCAGCCGACCAGAAGCTCTGATCTGTTGGTTGCTCCAAGCAGCAGACTGCCCAGGTCGCGGGCTTTTTGTTCCAGCCTGCGCCGGCGGTGGATATGACGGGCTTCAAACCCTTCGAGAACCGGGCGGACGGTCAAGTCGTAGGCGAACCTTTTTTCGAGGGAGAAGCTGGCCGCGCCGCTTCCGAGTCGCAGTGAGGACATGAAGGGCGTCTCGCCGAACAGACGGCTGTAGCCTTTATGTACGAGGCGATTAAACCAACGAGGCAGGCATTTACCCTGCATGATGAGTGACGTGTACCCCCCGACTTTCGGCATATTCTGATTGATATCCTCCGTGTGCAGGTCAATCCCCAGCCACTCGGCGACCGTTGCTGCCTTGCAGAGGCTGTCTTTTTCGCTGTGGCGATCATACAGAAACCAGGCATGAACCAACCGGGGACCCAAAGACCGGACGGCCAGACATGCCAGAACCGCCGAATCCAGACCTCCATTAAGCCCAAAGATGACCCCTTTGCACCGTGCTTCCTTCACCATTTGACCTATAAGGTTTTCCAGGATGCGAACGGTACGTTCCTGGTCAATTTCCAGATTGGGATTGCACCATCTTTTGTTGTTATCCATAAGATCCTCCCTTATTCATGAGATGAACATAGTCAGGAACTTCTGGAACACAGGTGCCTTGAATGGTTACTTTCTAGTTTTCATCCGGAAACGGCCCTTTTCCGCCGTGGCGGCGTCAATCCGCAGGCTTGCTTGTGACTCGGACCATCCTTGGACCTCGCCCTATGGGCAGCCAGAGGCTGTCCCATTCAGCTTTCCTGCTGAATGGTGCGGCGTGCCGATGTACGCCTCCGCGCAACCCCTTGATTTCCTTGCAACAACGAAAAATTGCTCGTTTCCCATATGAAAACTACGCTGTATCCATCCGGAGTTTCCG
>JASKKK010000044.1 GCA_030154185.1 Desulfuromonadales bacterium | reverse complement strand
TCAGGTATGCTGCGTACGGCAGGATCCCGCTCGAAAACCGTTCGGATGTCCTCTTTCAAGATCTGTAGCACCAAAGCCCCCTTGCCGGTATCGTAAAAGGATGCAGTTGGGCTAGGGATAACATGCCTGATTAATTTTGTCAACTATTGAGCCCGACGTAAACGGATTCAATCCGTGCTTTTTTCCTCGCGCATGGGAAAAACCGGGCCTTCCTTGACATGCCCGCCGCTTATATCGACGGTCCAGCCCGGGATGTAGGACTGGCCACAATCCGGGCAGATCAACATAATGCAGAGGCCATCGTCGGTTTCATGAAATGCAACGTGAAATCCGCGTCCGTAATTGCAACGAGGACAGATTCGAAAATCATTCATGCTGTTTCTCCTTTTATTCGCCGGTTTCGTCCTCCGTACCTTCATGAGCAGCTACGGCTTCCCGGAAAGCCTGGGGCAAACGACACGGGCGGCGTTTCTCGTAATCGAAGGCGACCAATGCCGTGCTGCCCTCGGCAGTCACGGTTCCATGCCGCTCGATGCGATAAGTCATGACAAAAGACGAGTTTTTCAACCGCTCCGCACGGGCACCGATAAGTAACTCGTCATTGAGAAACATTTCTGCCCGGTATTGGACCTGGGCTTCGGGCAAAATGATCCCGCACCCCCCGATATCCAATTCGCTGAAGTCGCCCAATGCGGCGAAATAGCCGATACGTGCATCCTGAAAAAAGCTCAAAACAGCAGCATTGGACACATGACCGCCGTAATTGATATCGGCAATACGTACTTTATAAGGCATGGTAAATCGAAAATTCTTCAAAACCGCCTCCCCTGCGGCGCGCTCTCAACGCCGTCCGTTTCTGGAATAACCTGTGGAATGGTGATTCGCTCCCCGCGCCTGTGCCAAAACCGCGCATTCCAGATCAACGCTGGCAATGGGCACAAAAGTAGCTGCTGCGCTGGCCGATGGTCTTGCAGCGGATGGGACGCCCGCAGCTCCCGCAAGGTTGTCCTTCCCGCCCGTAAACCAGCAACTGCTGGCGGAAATAACCGGGACGGCCGTTTTCGTCGGTAAAATCGCGCAATGTCGTACCACCCGCTTCAATAGCGTCGCCCAGCACTTCTCTAACCGCATGTACCACATCGACGTACCGGGCCAGGGAAATATGCCCGGCCGCCCGTGCCGGATGGATACCGGCTCGAAACAGGGCTTCGCTGGCATAAATGTTCCCTATGCCGACCACGACGCGCTGATCCATGATGAAATTTTTGACCGCCAGCCGGCGTCCCCGGGATTTGTCGTAAAGCATGGCACCGTCAAAATCGTCGGAAAAAGGTTCCGGGCCAAGACGAGCCAGCAAAGGATGCCTGTCCGGGTGGCGCCCCACCCACAGCATGGCACCGAAACGTCGCGGGTCGTTCAAACGCAGGCAGCGACCGTTGACAAAGACGATATCGATATGATCGTGCCGGCCGGCTTCGGTTGCTTCCTCTACGATCCGCAGGGAACCGCTCATTCCGAGATGAATCAGCAGCCATCCGTCGCCGATTCGCAGCAGAAGATACTTGGCCCGTCTGCCGACCTCGACGACTTTTTTGCCGACCAGGCGTTGTTCAAGATCGGAAGGAACCGGCCATCGCAGTCGCGATTGCCGCACGACTACCCGAGCCACCGTCTGCTCAAGCACATGCGGTGAGATACCGCGTCGAATGGTCTCTACTTCAGGCAACTCGGGCATGATCAGGAAAAAAGCCCCGCCTCATTGAGAAGCACAAGCAAAACGGCGGCCGGAGCCAGATACCGAACGAGGAAATGCCATACCGCAAACAGAACCCCACTGTCAGCAAGCCGGCAAGATGCAGGTTTCTCGCGCTCCTTCGTCCAGACCCAACCGGCATAAAGCGACACCATAAGACCTCCAAGGGGCAGCAAATACGAAGATACGAGCATATCGAAAGATTGAAAAACCGTGCGTCCGGGCAACAGTTTGATACCTTCCCAGAGGTTGAACGACAAGGCGCAGGGAATGCCGAGAAGGAAAGCCGCCCCTCCGCCAAAGGACGTGGCTTTTGCCCGTCGCCACCCCCACTCGTCGATGACATAGGCAACCACCACTTCCAGCATGGAAATGGCGGAAGTCAGAGCGGCAAAGGCCAGCAACAGGAAAAACACGAGTGCCAGCACCTTGCCGAACGGCAATTGCATAAAAAGAATCGGCAGAGTTTTAAACACCAGCCCCGGGCCGCCGTCTATGGGCATTCCCGCAGAAAAAACCACGGAAAAAATGGTCAGAGAGGCCAGCATGGCTACCAGGGTGTCGAGCAGGGCGATCCGGAAGGAGAGTCCGAACAAATCCGCCTCGGGATCCAGATAGGAACCGTAGGTGATCATGACCCCAGCCCCAAGAGAGAGGGTGAAAAAAGCATGCCCCAAAGCATCGAGAAGCGAACGGGACGTCAGCTTGGTAAAATCCGGCACGAACATGAATTTGAGGGACTGCATGCCGCCCGGGGAAAACATGCCATGCAGAAAAAGCAGGATCAACAACCCGAAAAGCCCCGGCATGAGAATCTTGCTCCAGCGTTCGATCCCGCCGCGGATACCGCCGATAACGATACCGACCGTGGTCAGAATAAACAGTGCCTGCCAGAAAACAAGCCTCGGTGCGGAAGCGGTTAGTTCGCCAAAAAGGCCGCTGATCTGTTCGGGGTTTCCCCGGTGGAGAATTCCGGTAGCGGCCTTGCATACGTAATCGAAACTCCAGCCGGCCACCACGGAATAAAAAGAAAGCAACACAAAGGCAGCTGCCACACTCCCCCAACCTACCAGTCGCCAAGGGCTTTTTCGCCCCTCCAGGGCCATGAAGGAACCGATGGCGTCGCGTTGTCCGCAGCGGCCGATGAGCAGCTCTGCAACCATGATCGGCAATCCCAGCAGCAGAATGCACAACAGATAGACCAGCACAAAAGCTCCGCCGCCGTGAATTCCGGTAATGTAGGGAAATTTCCAGATATTCCCGAGGCCGACGGCACTGCCTGTTGCCGCCAGAATGAATCCGAACCGGCTGGCCCAGCCACTGCGTAAAGCGTTAGGGGTGTCCATAAGTATTCCACCTCAATGCTTGTCATCCAACCGGTGTGCGGCGACTAAAAGAAAACCAGCGACTTGCTGTCCAGAAAATCCTCGAATGCGATATCCTCGATCGGACAACTGAATTCCTCCAGGGGACGCTTGGCACCGGAATGATAACGCCACCCCCGCTCGGTGCGTTTGAGACAGGCAAGCTCCATGGTTTTTTGAACCGTCCCCTCGCATTCGATTTCCATCATGAACAGCACCTGGACTTCATCAGCAGCTACCTGCCGGGCCCGTGCGACACGGCAAGCGTTGATTGTGAAGGCGTCCTGCAATGTCTGCTCGGCATACTGAACATAATCGCGACAATCGGGAAAAGCCTGCAAAAACGGGGCATCAGCATGGTAACTGAAAAAGACAAATTCAAAGTCGTTTCTGCGGAAAGCCTCGCATCGGGCCAGAACCAGGTCCTTCGGCTCCAGTGATTTCAGAGAACTTCTATCGAACTTTTGCAGCATATCGATCATCCTTGCGTTCAGTCTTTGAGACGGGGGTCAAGGGCGTCACGAATCCCCTCCCCAAGAAGATTGTAACCAAGTACGGTAATAAGAATAGCCAGCCCGGGAAACACCGACAGCCACCATGCGGTTCCGAGGGTCTGCTTGCCGGCGATGAGCATATTGCCCCAGGATGGCGTCGGAGGCTGAACTCCGATACCGAGAAACGACAGAGCGCTTTCGACGAGAATCGCACCGGCAACACCGAGGGTCGCGGAAACCAGGATGGGAGACAAGGCATTGGGCAGTATATGCCGGAAAATGATCCGGCCATCGCGGGCACCAAGAGCTTTTGCCGCCTGCACGTAGTCCCGTTCACGCAAGGACAGAAACTCCGCCCTGACCAGCCTTGCCACGCCCATCCAGCTGGTGAGACCGATGACGATCATGATATTCCAGATGGAGGGTTCAAGAAAAGCCACCACCGCGAGTATCAGAAAAAAACTTGGAAAGCACAACATGATATCGACAAACCGCATGACCATGCCGTCGACCCAGCCTCCATAGTAACCGGCGACGGCCCCTATAACGACACCGATACAGGTCGAAATGCCGACAGCGACAAACCCTACCATCAAGGAAATGCGCGCCCCGTAAAGAATGCGGGCCAGCACATCCCGACCGAGATCATCGGTTCCCAGCGGGAATTGCCAACTCGGTGCCAGCAACTGACGGCTGACGTCAATGGCTCCGGGGTCCCGCCCGACAAGGGAAGCGAGCAGTGCCAACACGAACATGGCCAGAACGATGCCGGCACCTGTCAATGCCATGCGATTATGTCTCAGCTGCCGCAAAAACAATCCGGAATCTTGGGACGCAGGGAGGGAGGTATCCATATTCAAATCTTCTCGAGCCATTGAATTTCCTCAAAAGACAAAATTCCCTTGCTTCGCAGAAGCTCAACCAACTTATCAATTTTATTTGCGTAAACTTCCGTTTTTTGGTCGCTTTCCAACTTCTCATCGATCAAGCAGCAGGGCGCGTCCCCATCTTTATTCCCATAATATTTCTGAATGGCGCGATGGATGGCGGATTCCGAGGCAAGGACCGGCTGAATATTGTGTCCCGTCATGAATTCGAGCGCCTCGATAACCGTGAGGTTACAGGGGTCGGCCATGGCCATGCGCAGCACGGGACCTGAATGCGAATGGATAAGTTCGACGGGAAAGACGGTAAATGCCAGGGCACGCTCCTTGGGAACATGGCAAAGCACGTCCTGAGCAGGCTGAAAATCATCGAGCACGATCCGCTGCAAATCCAGGTTATGTTCAAGAAAATCGAGCAGTTTTTCCTCGGAAAGGAAACCGAGTCTCACCAGGGAAGCCCCCAAAAGACAGCGCTGGTTTTTCTGAAAACACAAGGCAGCTTTAAGCTCACGTTCGTTAACCAGACCTGCATCCAGCAGCAAGGCTCCCAATTTCGCTTTGTTATCGCCCATCAAGTCACACTCCCACTTCTGTGCGAAAGCCGACCGCATATGCGTTCGACCCATATCAGTGAAAAGATTTGCCATTGCCAGCGGGTGACGGGACCGCTTATCCCCGACGAATGCGCGGGTCGGCTGCGGCATAAGCGACATCAGCTATCAGGTTACCCAACAGCGTGAGCACGGCACCGATCACCAGCACCCCCATAATCAGCGGGTAATCGCGCATCATAACCCCGTCATAGAAAAGTTTCCCCATTCCGGGAATGGCGAATATGGTTTCGAAAATGACACTGCCACCGATCAGCCCGGGCACCGACAACCCGAGGATGGTGATCACCGGCAACAGGGCATTGCGCAATGCGTGCCGATAGATGACCGCCCGCTCCGACAAGCCTTTGGCTCTGGCGGTGAGGATGTAGTCCTGCCGTATCACCTCCAGCATGTTACCCCGCATGTAGCGGGAAAACCCGGCCAGGCCGCCGAATGCCGAAACGAAAACGGGAAGGATAAGATGATGAAGAACGTCGGCGATCTGGCGTCCGAAACTCAGATATTCGTGCCCCAGGGACTTGAGCCCCGCAATGGGGAACAGGCCGAGCCGCACGCCGAGAAAATCCATAAGCAGAAGCGCCAGCCAGAATGACGGGGTGGCGAAACCGAGGAATACGAAGACCGTTGTAAAACGATCGAACAGGGAGTTGCGGCGTACTGCCGAAACGATCCCAAGCGGCACGGAGACCAGCAGAATCAGCCCGATGGAGAGCACATTGATCATAATGGTGACCGGCAGGCGCTCGGCGATTTTTTCCGCCACAGGCCGGCGATCCTGAACGAAGGACTTGCCGAAATCGAGATGCGCCAGACGCCCGAGCCACTTGCCGTACTGAACCAGCAGCGGCTTGTCCAGGTCGTACTGGGCACGCAACCGCTCCCGCAGTTCGGCACTGGCATCGGGATTGAGCTGCGTCTGCAGATCGGTCGGCTCCCCGGGGGCAAGATGGATGACCACGAAGGAAATCAGGGTGATTCCCAGAAGCAGCGGTACCATCAGCAACAGGCGTTTGGCAATGTGAACTAACATGGCAGGTTCTCAATCAACGCTGATATTTCTGCTGATCGCGGGGTACATACCAGCGGATGAAATTATACATGATCCCCGAGGGAGCCGGATCGATACCGTGGAAACGCCTGGCAACCGCGGGCAGGGCTTCGGGGACGTACAGGAAGATATACGGCTGCTGTTCGGCCAGAATTTCCTGAAAACGATCATAAACGGCTTTCCGCTCGCTCCGGTCGAGGGTACGCCGGCCATTCTCCAGCAATCGGTCGACCTCGGCGTTTTTGAATCCGACGAAATTCAGCTCACCGACACCGGTCTTGCTGGAATGCCAGACATTATAGGCATCCGGATCGGGGACCGTAGTCCAGGCAAGGATAGTCGCATCGAAGTTGCCAGGGTTTATGAACTCTTTGAGAAAGGAGGCCCATTCGATAACGCGCAGCTTGACCTCGACCCCCACCTCGCGAAACCGTCGCTGGATGATTTCGCCGGCCTTGATCCGCTGATCGTTGCCCTGATTGGTTACGATGGTGAAGGCAAACCGCCGCCCGTTCTTTTCACGAATGCCGTCGCCGTCACTGTCGCTCCAGCCGGCTTCCTCAAGCATGCGGCGAGCCAGGTCCGGATCATAGGGGTAACGACGCACGTCGGGATTGTAAGCCCAGCTGCCGGGTTTGTACGGACCCGTCGCCGCCACTCCCAGCCCAAGCAGCACGCCATCCACCAGTTCCTGCTTATTTACGGCATGAGCGAGAGCTCGGCGCACACGGAGATCCTTAAACAGGGGACGACGCAGATTGAACCCCAGGTAGGTATAGGAAAAATCCGGATAATGATATTTGGCGAACATGCGTCGAAAAGCCGGTGTATCGGTCTGTCGCACGTACTGCAGAGGCGTCAACGACATGAGATCGAGGCCACCGTTGCGCAGTTCGAGAAACATGGTGGAAGGATCGGGAATAATCCGATACACAACCCGATGAATATAAGGTTTCCCTTCATAATAGTCGGGATTGGCTTCCAGGACCACCTTTTCACCCGGCACCCACTCCACGAAGCGATACGGTCCGGTTCCCACAGGAGCCCGCACCAGAGGGCTTTGCGTTACGTCCCCTTCCTCCAGCAGGTGTTTGGGATGGACGGGAAACATCCAGCTGACCAAAGCGCTGGCCAACGGTTTTGCATAGGTGACGCGAAATGTGTAGGGGTCGGGAACCTCGGCCCTGACCACCTGGCGGTAGCGCTCGGCATAGGCGGTCGGCACCTGCGGGTCGATCAGCAATCGGTAGGTGAACAAGGCATCCGCGGCGGTAAACGGCTCCCCATCGTGCCAACGCACATCCTTGCGTAGATGGAAGGTAATGGTGAGATTATCCGGCGAGATCTCCCACGCCTCAGCCAGATCCCCTTCGACCTGGAGATTTTTGTCATAACGCAGCAGGCCGTTATAGACGAGCCCGTGAATATCGCTGGAGGCGCTGTCGGAAGCAAGTACCGGCAGCAGGTTGCTCGGCTCGCCGATACTGCCCATAAGCAGCGTGTCACCGTATGCGGGCGGCTGCTCGCCGTCACCGTCCTTTGCAGGAGCAACGGACTGGTGATCACAGCCCCACAGCAGTATGGTCCCGAGCAATAAAATCCAAAGCAGACGCATCAATATACAACTCCCGAAAACAGGCGGCCACGGATATCAGGGCAGGGCCTCCACCTCCGTCCCGGCCGGTGGCTGCAAATGAAAACGGCTCTCCGGGATGTCCCCATCGGCGAGCACCTCCCGCCACTCCAGATCAATCTGCGTGTCGGCGGCCGGTAATGCCAGACGTACCTGCCTGGGCAAACCGTCTTCATCTCGAATATCGTCAAAACGGACCCTCAGCACCTCGTCCTCTCCGGTGACATACCGGACCCGTCGCAAACGCAGCCGGTTGTCAAAGCTCAGCTCCTGCTGGCGGCCGTCGGCCGCATGTCGGTGCAGTCGGTAATACCCTTCGCCCACCTGAACGGCTCCCGAAGAAAACGGCAGCAGGGGGACATCATAAAAAACGAACCTCACCAGATCCGGCAACTCCATCGGCACGCGAACCAGCCGGTAAAGATTCGTCGAGCTGGCCGGACCGGTGTAGAATTTCTTTTCGCCGGGAATATATGCGGACAAACGATCGCCGGCAGCAGCAACGGTCATGACCGGCTGACCGAAAAGACCGAGGACCTCGGCGCGCAACTGATTTGGACGCTGTACCAGCAGAACCTGTTTTATATTCTGCTCGCGCCCGGCACGCGCTACCGTCAGCACAGCCGTCCCCTGCAGAGAATGAAAGCGCTCTCCCTGCACCTTCACAGCCTGCAGCAGCTCATCGGACGACACCGGCGCAAGGCTCGGCGTCGGCGGACGAACGGCAGCGCACCCCCCCATAAAAAGGGCCACCATCACGCCGAAAAGGACCAGTCGCAATATCTTAATACGCTCTTTAACGCGGTGTAAGCCGCTGGAGTTTTTCACGCAGTTTGTCATCATCGGGTCTCAGTTTCAAGGCCCGGCGATAAATCGCCGCAGCCTTGTCCGTCAATTTCATCTCGAAGTAAAGATCCCCCAGGTGCTCAAGAACGAGCCCGTCATCCGGAAGCATGGCCGCTGCAGCTTCAAGCTCCCCGCGCGCCTCATCGAAACGCCCCATCTTGAACAGAACCCATCCGAGGGTATCGACAATGTGGGCCTGGTTGTTCAGTTCGAGGGCGCGCCGGGCAAGCGCGAGAGCTTCCTGGAGGTTTTCACCTTGCTCGGCGTAGCTGTAGGCAATGAAATTCATGGCTTCGTAATGCTTGTCATCCAGCTCCATGGCACGGCGCATAGCGGCCAGCGCACCATTTCGATCCCCCCTGCGTTCCAGCAGCAGACCACGATGGTAATAGAGTTCTGCAGACTCGGGAAACAGCTCGAGGCCCTTTTTCAGCCAGTTACCAGCTTCGTCCACCTGGCTTCGCTCCAGCAGAAGGCTGGCGAGAAATGCGTACAGTTGCGGACGCCCCTCGACTTTCTGCAACCGGTCTTCAAGGAGTCCTACCGCCTTGTCAAGCTGCCCTTCCCGGTAATACAGATAACCGAGATGGCTGGTAGCATCGACAAAGAAATCGGAGTCGGAGCGGACTTTTTCGAAGGCGGAAACAGCCTCCGACCACTGTTGCTGATTTTCCCGCACGACCCCAAGGTAAAACAGCGCCTGTTCATGTTTCGGGGCCATGTCCAGCAGTCGTTGAAAGGCCTGGGCAGCCTGAGTCCAGGCTTTTTTCTCCATCCACAACAAACCCAGCAGACGGTGTGCCTCCAACCGTTCGGGCTTTTCCTTCACCATGTTGCGTAATTCTTCAAGGGCCTGGTCGACATATCCCAGTTCCACCAGAACCCGCACCAATTGATACCGGAAACCGTCATCGGAAGGATTGGCCCCCATCCCGAGCTTGAGGGTCTGCAAAGCCTGTTGCTGCTTATCCAGTTGTTGATAGAGCTGGGCCAGTTCAGCGTAACCCTGCGCCTGCAGGGGATGTTTTTCGATGAATTCGCGATAAGTCTCCTCGGACAGTGCTGTCAACCCCAGTTGACGATAAAGACGCGCCAGCGCCAATTGTCCCGATGCCGATGCAGGATTCTGATCCAACAGGTCTTTGAGGGTTCCGATGGCGCCGTCGGTATCCCCGATGCGAACATAGGCTACAGCTAACTGCAGGTAGACGTTCTCCAGGTTCGGATCAAGCTTCACGGCCTGTTGAAGATGCTCGATGGCTCCTTCGTATGCTTGACTGTTCAACAACAGGTTGCCGAGTAAAAGATGAGCTTCGACGTAAGCGGGGTCCTGTATGAGCGCATCTTCAAGCGCCCTTTTGGCAAGTTTTTCCTTCCCCCGGGCCAACTGCAGTTCGCCCATAATCATGCGCAGATAGGCCGAGCGGGGGTCGATATCGATGGCTTCTTCCAGAGCCTCGACAGCCTCGGATAAACGGTTGTCCAAAGCCAAAAGGCGGGCCCGGGCGTAGTGATACAATGCTTCGCTGGAAACCGGCTCCGGGCGTTGGAAAGTTGTTTCTCTTGCGGTTTCGACAACCTCCTGCCCCGAAGAATATTCCGACAGGCAGCCGACCAGTATGAAGATAAACAGAAAAAACGGTAACCACCGCTTGGACATCAGAGGACCCCACAGGGCTGAGGGTAAAGAAGAGAAACGACGGTAAACGAGGAAAAAATGCCGCAAAAACGCCAAAAAAGATGCATATCCGATTGTATGATTAAACGCCATGAAATTATCATACCAGATTGGCACCGTCAATCACTTTACCCCGCGAACAAAAGCCTTTACAGAAATCTGCTTTATGATAAAGTCTCTGCAATATCAAAGATTTAGACTGGGAGCATCCATGGATTCGCAAACCCTTCACAAAACCCTGCTCAACCCCCGTACCTATCAGATGCCTGAGGCGGATATCAGCTTCAAGGAAACCCACATCTCGCGCCTTTATTTCGTCGGCGATCGGGTTTATAAAATTAAAAAGCCTGTCGATTTCGGCTTTCTCGATTTCACGACCCTCGAAAAACGCCTGTTTTACTGCCAGGAGGAGGTACGACTCAACAAGCGTTTCTGTGACGGAGTCTATCTCGGTGTAGCGGACATTCGCGAACATGAGGGACAGATCTCCCTCGACGGTCCGGGGCACACCATCGAGCACGCCGTGGTGATGAAACGCCTGCCGGAGGCCGGCATGCTGCCCCAGTTGCTGACCCGAAATGATCCCGCCCTGCCCGACCGCATGGCCCTTTTGGCCCGTCACATTGCAGAACGTTACCTGCAGTTGGAAAGCTTCGGCCCGGAAACGGATACGCCACATCTGGAAGTGGTCAAAAACAACTGGGAGGAAAACTTCTCCCAGACAGAACCATTTATCGGCAGGACCATCTCTTCGGAAACTTTTGCAGTTCTGCAAAACTATGTCCGGGGGTTTGAAAAAGACCATGCCGAACTGTTCCGCAAGCGGGAAGCCCGGGGATGGGTTCGGGATGGACACGGCGATCTCCATTGCGAACACATCTGCTTCATCGATCACGATATCGCGATTTACGACTGCATCGAATTTAATCGCCGCTTCCGTATTGCCGACGTGCTTGCCGATCTGGCGTTTTTGCTTATGGACCTGGAATTGCGCGGTCGCCACGATCTGGCCGCTACGGTCCGGAAAAACTATTTCACAATCATAGAGGAAAACGAAGATACGGGTCTGCTCCTCCCCTTTTACCAGGTTTACCGAGCCTACGTGCGCGGCAAGGTCGAATCCTTTTTAAGCGACGATCCCAACGCGGACCATGCCAATCGCAAAGCGGCGGAAGACCGGGCCAGAAAGTATTTCAACCAGGCCCTGGGCTACCTGTGTCGCTCGCCGAAAATAATTCTGACCTGCGGTTTGATGGGGGTCGGAAAAACCACCATCTCCCGCAATCTTGCCATCCCCCTCGCTGCGAAGCTGCTGCGCTCCGACGAAGTACGCAAAGAACTTGCCGGCATCTCCCCCCGGGAACGCTGCGAAGAAGACTTCGGAGCAGGAATATACAGCGAAAACAGCAGTCGCTCGACGTATGAGTTGCTCCTTTCCCGCGCACTTTCGACCTTGCAGTCGGGACGGTCCGTCATCATAGATGCAAGCTTCGCCGACCGCCAGGAACGCCGCCGCTTTCAGGCTGCGGCAACTAAAGCCGGTTTCCCGCTCTGGACGGTGCTGGTCACCTGCGACCGGGAAACGGTTTTGCAACGGCTCGATCGCCGTCACGCCCAGGGCGAAGATGCCTCCGATGGGCGATGCGAACTATACGACCGTCAGGCACAAGCCTTCGACCCCGTTGAGGAACACCCCGGACTGTTACACGCCGATGGCAGCGAAGATACCCCAGCCACTATCGCCCGGTTGCTCGCTTCTATGTTGAACGAGGCATAAAAACCTGACTGCGCCTACGATCCGTTGTGACAGACGGCTCGTATCGGCGGCCAACATGGAATCCGGGATTCTTCACCCGGTTAACTGAATGGTGCGCAAACGTGGTATTATTGGAATTGGCAAGCTGCATTTGCCGACATATCGACCAGGAGGGCGGATATGAATATGGAGATCGACGAAAGAGGTAATATCGTGCTGATTTCAGTGGTGGAAGAACGTCTCGACGCCCACAACAGCACCGACCTGAAAACCCGCCTGCTGTCACTGTTTGAGGATGGAAAAAACAATATGGTGATAAACCTGGAAGGGGTGCGATTCGTCGATTCGTCCGGGTTGGGGGCACTGGTCTCGGGATTTAAAAATGCCAGCGCCAGAAACGGCAACCTCAAACTTGCGGGCCTGCAGCCTCAGGTGCAATCGATGTTCGAATTGACCCGCCTGCATCGCGTATTCGAAATTTTTCCCAATTCCGAAGATGCCATAGCGAGCTTTCAGCCCTGATGTCCGCGGAGTCTCTATGAGTGAAAGGATCGAACTGGATATTACCCTGCCCAAGGAAACCCGCTATCTGGGCCTTGTCGGACAGATCGGCGAATCGATGGCACGCTCTCTGAAACGCTTCACGGGGGATCGTGAGGAACTCGCCTATCATATCAACCTGGTGCTGACCGAAGCCATGGCCAATGCGATTCAACACGCCAGCGAGCCGTCCTCAACGGAGGTTCGCATTACCATCACCCTGGTCCAACATAAACTGACCATCAAGGTCTATGACCAGGGGCAGGGCTTCGATCTCAGCAACCTCGCCCCTCCGGACGCCGGAAGCATGGTGGAACACGGCAGGGGCCTTTTTATCATACGCACCATCATGGACCGGGTAACCTACCGTAAATTCAAATACGGCCATGTCCTCGAAATGGAAAAAACGCTCCACTGAACTCGTTTTTCCCCGCCCTTCCATCCCATCCGATTCAAGTCATCCCCACTCGCCCGATAACTTAGCCCGCATCATTCATAAGCCTTCGTCATGAAATCGGCAAGAGTGTGTCAGATCAAGTCGAGCGCAGCCCCTCGCCCTGCAGAGGTTGTTACAGGATGCTGAAGCGCAAGGATTGCGCAAGGCCTGAGATGGCATGCAATAGATGGTTGCAGCAGGAGTTTTTCACAAATAGTGCAAGTTGGATTCCGGCAATTCAGTCGTTCGGATGGGAGCTATGGTATCCCGTGTCCGTCGGAGACAATCCAAGCAGCGAAATCATGTCCTTATGCTCGCGAATACTCAGTTCGCTTTCAACCATTCCCTTATAGGCGACAAATCTCACCCCTGCGTTACGGGCCGCCTGCAGGTCGAGTTTCGAATCTCCCAGGAACAGCACCTCTTCAGGGGTCAATCCCAGCCCTTCGACAGCTGCCAGAAGCATATCCGGCGACGGTTTGGGATGCCGGACATCCTGCGAAGTGACCACTTTGGTGAAAAAGGGAGCCAAGTTGAAATGTCTTAGAATGGAATGGACCCTGCGATCACGATTGGTCGCCAGTGCCAGTTGCTTGCTTTCGGATAACCGCCTGAGAACCTGCAGAACACCTTTTTCCGGAACCATGAGTCTTAACAGGGGCTGCAGTTCGATAGTGGCGGCATAGGCCCGAGCCTTGGCGACCCTTTCCTCGCCAAGCAGCATCCTGAAAACATCGTTGCTGGCATAGGTATGGCAAATATCCGCCGCCGGGCTGTCGCCATCCACCAGCGGAGGTTCGCCGAAATGTTCGAAAACCCGGCTGTAAAATGCAAGGTTGGCGCGCCGGCTATCGAACAGCACACCATCGCAGTCGTAAATGATACCTCGCACTCCGATCATCGCCGAGCCCCGCGACGCCAACACAGATAGATGCCAAGCATCCCCACGATAATCATCGGAATAGACAGCAGTTGCCCCATAGTTACCATATCCCAGAGATATCCGAGATGGGCATCGGGCTCCCTCACCAATTCAATCAGGAACCGGAAGCATCCGTAACCGGCCAGGAAGGCAAAAAACGGAATACCTGTCGCCACGCGGCGAAAATGGAGGAACATAAGCAGACAAAACAGAACGATCCCTTCCAGAAAGGCTTCATAAAGCTGACTGGGGTGCCGTGGAACCGGGCCGCCTCCCGGAAAAACCATACCCCATGGCAAGCGGGTGGTTCTGCCCCAGAGTTCTCCATTGATAAAATTGCCGATACGCCCCAATCCAAGCCCCACGCTAGCAGCTGTTACGAGGATATCACCGGTCATCAAGATGTTGGTTCCCGTTCGCCTGCACCAGAGCAAGACCGCGACCACGACCCCAAGCAGCCCGCCATGAAAACTCATTCCGCCTTGCCATACTGCGAAGATGAGCAAAGGGTGTTTGAAGTAAAAGATCGGATCGTAAAATAATACATAACCGAGTCGGCCGCCGACAATGACACCGATAACACAGTAGAACAACAGGTCGGCCACCTGATCGGAGGTAATTTCAAGACGCCTCAGACGGGCAAGGTAGCGAATCAGAAAGTAAGCAACCAAAAAGCCGAGCAGATACATAAGTCCGTACCAACGAACAGAAAGCGGGCCGATACGGAAAATCACCGGATCAATATGCGGGTAGGTAAGCATGAATTCCTCAGCGTTTGGCAAAGAGTCCAATAGAAACAATATACCCTGTCAATACCCTTCAGCCACACCGGCGAAATCGGGCAATACTCGAAAAGACATTCCACAAGTGGCCGAAATAACTTATGCCTCAGGGATCTCTGAAGGCCTGCTACAATCCGAAAGTTAAGGACGTCACCAGGCGTCTTAGCAGGTTTTTATCCGAAAACGGAGTTTTCCGCAAGCACTGATCTGAAGCTTGCTTGCGACTCGCCCTTCTGCCCCTGAATTTCAAAGGCTGACTGTCTCCAGGTCCGACTTCTTGATGTTGAGCAAGGCACTATGTATCTGCGTAAGTGCTTGCTTCCAGAAACAAACCGCCTTGGGTTCCTCCATGGAGCCAGGCGGACACTAGCAATCATCCCCAGGCAGGCGCACGCTTTCCAAAAGTTCCGACATCGCCTCAGGCAACGGCGCCTTCAGCTTCAGAGGCTCGCCGGTGACGGGATGCTCCAGTTGAAGTTGCCAGGCATGCAGCATCTGACGCAGGAGTATTTTACCGCGCCATGCGGATGGCCCCCCGTAGCGACTATCGCCAAGCAGGGGATGCCCCGCTTCGGCGAAATGCACACGTATTTGATGGGAACGTCCAGTGGGAATTTCAACTTCGACAAGATCCGCATCGCCGAAAGTTTCGACAACCTTGTACCGTGTGAGTGCATGCTTTCCTCCTCTGGCAACGGATTTCATCAGGTTGGTTCGTCGCTGCCGTGCCAGAAGAGAGCTGAACTCCCCTTGAGGCTCTTCCATCGTCCCGGAAACCAGAGCAAGGTAAACCTTTTGAACATGGCGTGCGGTGAAAAGCTGTGAAAGTCCCTTATGCGCACGCGGATGCGTGGAGAAAATCATAACCCCGGAAGTATCCCGGTCGAGTCTCTGCACCATACCTAGAGACGGTTTTTGTCCTTTCCTATAGGGAGAAGCGAGCAAACGCAGCAGCGCCTCATATAACGTACCCTTGTAGCGTGCGGGAGTCGGCTGACAATCGATACCGGCAGGCTTGTTGACCGCCAACACATATGGATCGCGAAACAGAATATGCGCGTCAGAAAGTGAAAATATAACCGGATCCTGTGCCTCGAGGTAGACTTCAACAGAAGCCCCTGCCGGCACTGCCAGAGAACTGCGGCGGACCCGACGACCGTCCAGATGCACCCCACCAAGATCAATGATCTTTCGAGCAAAAGACCTGGAGAAATCAGGCACGGCTTTCGCCAGATATTGATCGAGACGCATACCTCGACAATCTTCTGCAACAGTAAGCCTGAAAACATTGCCAGCCATGATTAAACTATCCTTTGCATTTAATGCCGCCCATTCGTCGTCGGGATGGTAACACAAGTTCATGCGATTTTCTTCGCAATAATATACAGTTTCTTTTCATGGCGTTGACAGTTCAATGTTATATGTTAGCCTGTTTGCACAAGGCAGCATGAAGTGGTCTCTGAGGTGCGCGAAGGCCCGGATGAGTTGACCAACATTAAGATCGGGGTGTTCATCGTTTGCGGTCATGGTGAGCCAGCCCACCAAAGAGTGGGACGCCTGAAGTGACCAGCGTGGACCAAGTTATCCATCCGGTCAAATTTTCCTGGGAAATCGGCATCTCGGAGACACTTCCAGAACCGACCCAATACAGCAAAACCCCGCTCGAAGGCGGGGTTTTGCTGTATTGGGTGGAGACTGAATTTACCTGAAACGAGTCACCAAGCCAACGACCTAAGCGAGCACGGGCTTATCAAGAACGAAACAGGTAAAGGTTCCTTCAAAAACCCGCTTGCCCTTACACTCGACAATACACGACACCAGGTTTTTCTTACCTTCCCGTGTTTCGAGGCGGGCATGGGCCTCCATAACTTCTCCGCTCCGCACAGGAGCCAAAAACCGTACTTCTGCAGCACCTAGAACGACAAAAGGATCGTTTACCGCAAGCATTGCGGCGTAATCGGCCAATCCAAAAGTGAATCCGCCATGCACAAGACCTGATACGTCAGCAGCCATTTCAGACGAGGTTTTCAAACGCGTTCTTGCTTCACCATCGTTTATTTCGACTATTTCTCCGACAAGACGAGGAGAAATTTCCAGATGAGTTTTGGATTCCATCAATCCTCCGCAGAACTATATTGCTTTTTTCCCCTTATCAACCCGCTCTCGAAGCTGTTTTCCAGTTTTGAAAAAAGCGGTTTTTTTTGCGGGGATGGCCACAACTTCCCCGCTCTTTGGATTCCTTGCCTCACGGGCTTCCCGAATACGTACGGTAAAAGATCCGAACCCGCGAATTTCCACCCGATCCCCTTCGACCAAGGCATCGCGAATGCTTTCAAGCAAGGTATTGACAACCAGTTCAGACTCTTTTTTGCTTAACATTCCGTTCAAATAGGAAAGCTCTTCAATCAACTCACTTTTGGTCATGAACTATTCCCCTCCTAATCATGGCCCGTCCACAGGTATTGCATCGCCGGAGCGGTCCGCTGACTCTCCTGAAGCATGCGACCAACCTGCGAAGCGGATTCTTCAACAAAATATTTCAGTAAGTTTTCCTTGTCCTTCGGCGGATAAACGAGCTTGGGTTCACCGCTGATGCCGGCCAGATCCTTTGCGATCCCGACGGCATCCTGCATGCCTCCCAATTCATCGACCAATCCTATCTCTTTGGCTTGCCGCCCGGTAAAAATCCTTCCATCGGCAAGGTTTCTTACTTTTTCGACAGAAAGGTTCCGACCCTCGGCGACTGCGGAGACGAACTGGTCGTAAACATCGTCGATAACGCCTTGAAGAATTTTTCGATCTTCAGAGGTCATTGGACGGAATGGTGAGGCGATATCCTTATGTTCTCCGCTTTTGACAACCAGGCTTTTCAAACCCAGTTTTCCATACAGCTCTTCAAGATTGGTGAACTGCATGATAACACCGATACTTCCGGTAATTGTTCCCGGGTTGGCAACGATGCGGTGAGCGGGGATACTGACGTAATATCCTCCCGAAGCAGCTACGGAAGCCATAGAGACGACCACGGGTTTTTTGGCTGCGACCCGAATAACTTCATCGTGGATTTCCTGGGAGGGCGCCACCGCTCCTCCGGGTGAGTCGACCCGTAAAATAACGGCCTTAATGGAATCGTCTTTTTTGAAGGAGACAAGCTGCCTCACGACGGGATCGGACCCGGACAACATGCCGGTAATCTCGACAACGCCAATGCGTTCGCCAACCGGCAACCCGTGAAAATCCCCGCTACAGCGTGAAAGCAGCAGAAGAAATATCAAAAATAAAAGAAAGATGGCCCCGAGCGTTAACAGGGCCATAAGGAAAGGTCTTTTTTTCATGAAGCCATTAAGCGTGCCGGCACGCCCGATGGGCGTACCGGCACGATCCGATAAGGGTTTTATTCTTTATCGCCGGCCTTGTCGAGTGCGCCCTTGAAGATATCTCCGAGGTTGGAGGTAGCACTTTTCTGCGAACCGAGGAAGGCATCAACTTCCGCCTTTTCCTTCTGATGCGCAACATGCTTGATGGACAGTGCGATTTTCTTGTCTTCGGTGTCCACATGCAGCACTACGGCCTCAAGGTTATCGCCGACTTTGGCGAAGTCCTTCGGCGAGTCGACTTTTTCCTTGCTGATTTCCGAAACGTGGATCAGGCCTTCGATACCCTCTTCCACTTCAAGGAATATTCCGAAATCGGTAACGGAGGTCACTTTGCCCTGGATCATGGTTCCGGGCGCATAACGGGTGGCAATGGTCTGCCATGGATCGGCGGCAAGCTGCTTGATACCCAAGGAGAAACGCTCGTTATCCTGATCGATATTCAGAACGACCGCCTTGACCACATCCCCTTTTTTGTACAGCTCCGAAGGATGTTTGATCCGTTTGGTCCAGGAAAGATCGGAGATATGCACCAGACCGTCAATTCCATCATCAACCCCGACAAATATACCGAAATCGGTAATGTTTTTGACCTGGCCTTCGATGATGGTACCGACAGGAAATTTCTCTCCGATGATCTCCCAGGGATTCCTTTCGGTCTGCTTGAGCCCAAGCGAAATCCGACGGTTGGGCACGTCGACTGCCAGTACGACGGATTCGACTTCGTCACCGATGCTCAGAATCTTACTGGGATGCTTGATGCGTTTGGTCCAGCTCATTTCACTGACGTGAATCAGACCTTCTACGCCTTCGTCGAGTTCGACGAACGCACCGTAATCGGTGAGGCTGACCACCTTGCCGGTAACCCGGGAGCCGGTGGGATATTTCTCGGCGACACTGAGCCAGGGATCGGCAGTAAGTTGCTTGAGGCCAAGGGAAACGCGCTCTTTTTCGCGGTCGAATTTGAGAACCTTGACTTTAACCTTATCCCCGACGGCAAGCACGTCGGAGGGATGCGCGACGCGCCCCCAAGACATGTCGGTGATATGCAGCAATCCGTCGATACCGCCAAGGTCGATGAATGCGCCATAATCGGTGAGGTTCTTGACGACACCGACCACTTCCTGATCCTCTGCGAGGGTTTCCAGGGTTTTCTGACGCAGCGACTCGCGCTGTTCCTCCAGCAGTACCCGACGCGACAGAACGATATTGCCACGACGCTTGTTGAGCTTGATGATCTTGAATTCAAAGGTTTCACCAAGCAGTTTGTCCAGGTTGCGGACCGGTCGCAGATCCACCTGAGATCCTGGCAGGAAGGCATTGACTCCGATATCGACGGACAGACCGCCCTTGATGCGGGCTGCGATGCGTCCTTCGACAACTGCGCCTTCTTCCAGATTGTTCCAGATTTTCTGGCGATCGGCCTTTTCCTTGGACAGACTGATGAGGCCGTTTTCGTTTTCACGCCGCTCAAACAGCACATCGACCTTATCCCCGACCTTGATGTCGGTCTGACCGTTTTCATCGGCGAATTCGGACAGCGGGATAATACCTTCGGACTTGTAGCCGACGTCAACAACGACCATGTCGCCGTTGATCTGCAGAACAGTGCCTTCGACGACATCGCCGACGTTCAGCTCCTTGATGCTGTTCTCAAAAAGCTCTTTGAAGCTCTGTTCCATGTCTTCGAATTCATCATCCATGAATTCATCAGTGTTGTTGTTTTCCTTAGTTTCTACCATTAAAAAACTTACCCCCTAAACGATAATCCTGTCGCCCTGCGACAGTGATGACCCTGAGGTCATCAGAATGATGATAGCATGGCATTTCAAAAAAAACAAACATTTATTTGGACATGGCCGAAACACGTTCCACCACCTGATCGATAATCCATCGCGGCGTCGAAGCTCCGGCCGTGATCCCGACAGACTCCACACCGCTGAACCAGGCCTCCTTTATCTGTTCGGCTGTTTCGACATGAAAGGTTTTCGGCTGAATCTCCTGGCAGATCTGTGCAAGCCGTGTGGTGTTGGCACTGTTGAAACCGCCCACGACCAGCATGAGGTCAGCCTCACGGGCAATTTTACGAGCCTCGTTCTGCCGAACGGAGGTTGCATCGCAAATAGTGTTGAATATTCTGACTTCCTTGCTTTTTCCGAGACACACATCGGAGACCTGCTGAAGGTTTTTGAATGACTGGGTGGTCTGTGCGACAACGCCGAGCTTGGGCCGGCTCGGCAAACGCTGCGCCTCCTTGCAATCGGCCACCACGAACACTTCACCGCCGCGCGTGTAAGAAATGATTCCCTGAACTTCGGGATGGTCCTTTTCTCCGACAAGAACCACGGAATACCCCTCGTTGCAAAGCTTGGTGGCGTAATCCTGAGCTTTTTTCACGAACGGGCAGGTCGCATCGACGATCTTGAGATTGCGCTCGTGGATGATATCGAGCTCCTCCGCGGTGATCCCGTGAGAACGGATAATAACCGCTCCGCGATCGATATCCTCGACTTTGCGGATAACCCTGACGCCCTTCTCTTCAAGAGTTTTAACCACCTGTGGAGAATGTATGATAGGCCCCAGAGAACAGATATTCGGATATTCGTCAGCGGCATCGAAGGCAAGATTCGTCGCGCGCTTGACCCCAAAACAGAAACCGGCGCTATCGGCCAGGATAATTTTCATGATACCCGATCCTCCTTGAGGTTTTGGCTCTGCCGGGACTGACGCTCGGCAACAACCCGGAGCATGCGTTCCAGCACCTGATCAATATTCAGCCGGGTCGTATCGATCAGCACGGCATCTTCAGCCTGGCGCAAAGGGGCATGCTGACGCCCGCAATCGGCGGCATCCCTGGTTTCGACCTCGGCAATGGTGCGTTCGAGATCGACATCCAGGCCCTTTTCCCTGAGTTCGAGATAACGACGTCTGCCCCGCTCACGAGCCGTTGCGGCCAGAAAAAATTTAACCTCGGCTGCAGGAAATACAACGGTACCGATGTCCCGGCCTTCCAGAACGACTCCGCCGTTTTCCCCCATCTGCCGCTGCAACCGCACCATGGCGCTGCGCACAACCGGTTGCGCAGAAACTTTCGAAGACAACAGGCTGATTTCCGGCGTACGTATCGCTTCGGAAACATCCTCGCCATCGAGCAGAACCTTTTCGGCTCCATTGTTTCGAACAAAGCGTATGTCCAGATCCATGCACAGTCTTTCAAGAGCCTTTGGATCATCAAGGGCGATGCCGGCCCTGCGAGCCGCCAGTGCTACGGAGCGATACATGGCGCCGGTGTCGATGTTCACATACTGAAGCCGTTGCGCAAGACGACGACTCAAGGTGCTCTTTCCGACTCCCGAGGGGCCATCTATGGCTATAATCAATTGCCGTTTCAATCGTGTTGCCTTTCTGCTGAAAGAAAGCTGAAAGTCTGCTTAATCCTTCCTGGCGCATTCAAAGAGGTCCCAGAATCCAGGAAAGGAGGTAGCGGTGCAGTCCGTATCGTTAATGGTAACCGGCCCGGAAGCGCGCAAAGCCGCCACCGCCAGACTCATGCCGATACGATGATCACCCAGGGTGCTGACCGTTCCCCCGCGCAGGGGTTCGCCCCCCGTAATGACCATACCGTCTTCGCAGGGCTCCATACGTCCCCCCAGAGCACCCATCTGGGAACACATCGAGGCGATTCGGTCGGTTTCCTTGACACGCAATTCCCGGGCATCCCGAATGACCGTAGAGCCTTCGGCGAAAGCCGCCGCAACACTGACGACGGGAAATTCGTCGATAGCGCGGGGAACGACGCTCCCCCCGATATCGACACCCTTGAGATCACTGGATTTGACCAGGATGTCGGCGACCGGCTCCCCTGAACAATCGCGCTCGTTCAGCAATTCGATATGCCCGCCCATCCGGCGGAGAATGTCGATAATACCACTGCGTGTCGGATTTACTCCAACCTGACGAATAAGAAGTTCGGAGCCGGGAACGATCAATGCCGCAACCATGAAAAAGGCCGCCGATGAAATATCGCCCGGCACCACCACTTCGCCCCCGCGAAGGGGTGAGCCCGGATACAGGGTAACGCCATCTTCAAAAGGCCTTATATCCGCACCGAACCAACGCAACATGCGTTCGCTGTGGTCTCTGGAGCGATGCGGTTCGTAGACCGTGCTCGGACCGTCGGCATACAAACCGGCCAGCAATAGGGATGACTTGACCTGTGCGCTCGCCACGGCGGAACGATGGGTGATTCCCGCGAGAGCTTTTCCCTGTATGGCCAGCGGTGCATATTCGCCGCCTGCCCGCCCCAGAATAAGCGCCCCCATACCGGACAGAGGTTCTACGACCCGCTTCATGGGGCGCTTGCGCAGAAAACGATCGCCGGTCAACACCGAAAAAAACTTTTGTCCGGCCAACAGGCCGGTCATCAAACGCATTGTAGTACCGGAGTTACCGCAATCGATGACATCCTGGGGTTCATGCAATCCGTGCAATCCGCGCCCTGCAACGCGCAGAGTCCCGCCTGTTTCCTCATCGAAGGTCACGCCCATGGAACGAAACGCCTGCAGGGTTGCAAGATTGTCTTCACCGCGTAAAAGACCGCGCACCACGGTTTCTCCCTCCCCCAGAGCGCCAAGCATAATAGCGCGATGAGAGATGGATTTGTCCCCCGGGACCTGGATCTCCCCACACAGTCGACCGCCAGGTTGTATCACCTGCTTTTCACTCATGAATCCCCCAACAACATGCACCTGAATGGTGTTTGGCAGAAAGCGGTCTGCTTCCAGCAGAAAACATTCATGTCATTATCTTCCACAGGACAACAGTCCAAAATATTTCGGATGCTATAAGAGAGCGTCCCGTCTTTGCTTGGCCTTCAGGAAAAAGTCGAACAGGGCCTCGCCATGACCATCGGCGATATCACGTTTGACCGTCGACAGACTTTTCTCGAAGGTATCGATAACTTCAAGCAGAGCAACACGGTTACTCAGGGCGATATCCCGCCACATGGTCGGGTCGGAGGAGGCGATTCGGGTGAAATCCCGAAACCCGCCGGCGGAATAATTCAGTATATTTTCATTCTCATCGCCACAGTTGGCAACGGCGTCAACCAGAGCGTAAGCCACCATATGCGGAAGATGGCTGATACCAGCGAGCACGCGATCGTGCTTTTCGGGAGTCATCACGACCACTTCGCTTCCCGCAGCCTGCCAGAGATGTTTTACCAGTTCAAAAGCCCGGACATCGGTGCGCGGCGTCGGGGTAAGAATGCAGCGCCGCCCCCGGTATAAACTTGCGAAAGCCGCCGCGGCACCGCTTTGTTCGGTTCCGGCCACCGGATGCCCTGGCACGAAATGAATGTCCGCAGGCAGCATGGGTTCAATGGCATCTATCACACTACCTTTGACGCTACCGCCATCGGTCA
>JASKKK010000115.1 GCA_030154185.1 Desulfuromonadales bacterium | reverse complement strand
TCCGCACAGGCAGGCACGCAAAGACCGCATCCGTTGCATTTTTCCTCATCGATATGAATGATATTCCGTTTCATGCTTGTTCTCCCGCTGCTGAAGGGTAGGTTGTCTGTTCGTTCGATGGCTCTATCCTCGCACAGCCCTTCCGCCAGCCCCTTGACCGTTGTCAAGAAAATTTCTTTTTGGTGAGGTTGTCGCCATCGGATTGCCCGCAGGCGTCTTCAATCTCGTCAGCGGTTCCGGGTCGATGGTTGGTGAACGCATCGCCAGCCATGACGAGGTCGATGTCGTTTGCTTCACGGGCTCAACCGTTGCCGGCAAAAGAGTCACCGAACTCGCAGCCCGGGGCGTTAAACGCATAGCGCTGGAGTTGGGCGGGAAGTCTCCGTCCGTGATCCTTGACGATGCTGATCTCAAAGAAGCGGTGCAGATCGCTGTAGAAACCGCGAAAAAATTCGTTCCCGGCGATCCCCTGAATGAAAAGACACGACTTGGTCCTCTGGTATCCAAACGTCAATATGACAGGGTCATCGATTATATTCGCCGCGGTATTCAGGAAGGAGCAAGCTTGCTGCTGGGGGGGGAAGCTCCGGCCGGACTGCAGCGGGGGTTTTTCGTTCAGCCGACCTTGTTCGGACGGGTGACACCGGACATGACCATCGCACGGGAAGAGATTTTCGGACCCGTTTTGTCGATCATGACTTATGAGACGGAAAATGAGGCGGTGGCATTGGCCAACGCAACACCTTACGGACTGGCGGGTGGTGTCTGGTCGAATGACGCAGAACGCGCCATGTCGGTGGCGCGCCGCCTGCGTTGCGGGCAGGTCGACATCAACGGTGCACCCTATAATAACGAAGCGCCTTTTGGCGGTTATCGTCAATCGGGGCATGGTCGTGAAATGGGAAAATACGGTCTTGAGGAATTTCTGGAGATAAAAGCGATCCAACTGCCGCAAGGGCGTTGACGTGCAGATTGACATGCAGTCTATAAAAGGGCGGGATTCCTTCGGGTATTTCGCCCTTTTTGATTAAAATTCAAAGGCTCCCTGCTGTTCATCTGTTGCGGGTTGGCTGGGGGAGGGATTGCCTGGGGAAGCGGGCGGTTTTTGGGGGACAGGTTTTTCCCGGAAGGTCGATTTTCGCAGTTCCATTTCAGCACAAAGGGTTCTTTCGTTGGCCTTTTCGACTTCGATTTCAAGTCGTCCGGCGTCGGACTCCGACTGCCGGAGACGTTCCCGGGTCTCCTCCAGCGTTTGCAACAACGATGTGACGCGTGCTTCGGTTTCGGCAAGACGCTGCTCAGCGAGTATGCGGCGTTCTTGCGACTCATGCAGTTTCGATAGGAGGTTGTCCTTGCCCTGCAGTGCCTTATGCAGCTGTTTCCGCAACGCGTCGGTCTCCGTTTTCGAATATTCTCGACTTTGGTGCCGGGTGCTTTCCAGCAGCGTTATTTTTTCCAGGGCCCGGTCACGGCACGATTCTGCCTCCTTCAGTCTTTGAACATATCTTTTCAGGCGCGCCTCCATAGACAGAAGAGCCCGTCTGGCATAGTTTTGCAGCTCTTCACGCAGGGCTTGTGTCAACTGCGGAGAGATATCCGGCACGTCGTCGCGATGCCCGAGACGTTCACTTTGCCAGCGCCGGTAGTGTTTGAGTACCGTCGACATGGAACCGCCGGTCACGGCATGTATGGCGCGCACGGTGATTTTCCGGTTTTTGGCCTGCAATGTTTCAATAGCGGCCGCCACCTGTTCGTATGGGATACCTTTTCTGGCCATATACAGCCCTCCCCGGGATCGTAACGTTACACGAAGGTTATGCAAAAACGGCGGCGGTTACAAGTCCCATTGTGGTGATTTCGATGGTGAGGCGATTGTCGCATGATGCTGATCCTGGTGACGCTTGCCCGGCATGTTTCCGTAGAAGTCGCAGGCTGCTCACCGGTTTCTCGTATGCTCTGTATTTTCTAGCGTATGTTATTTTGTCGACGTAACGTCATGTCGGCTTCACATGGCCGTTTCGAGGATGGCGGTTACTTTCCTTGCATCAAGATCCTGATGTTCGCCTGCAAGAGGGGCTCGCTGTCCGAGTCTTTTGGCGATCTTCGGGATCACGGTGGCCGGGATCCGGCAGTCACGCAGGCGCGTGGGCATGCCGAGATCCCTGAAAAAGCGTACGGTGCATTTCAAGGCTTCGTCGATGGCCCGGTCACCGTTCGGATTATCAATGTTCCAGACCCGGCGGGCGAACTTGAGCAGTTTGTCGGCTTTACGATGGCGTTGGTGATTCAGCAGGGCCGGCATGACTATGGCGAGGGCTCTTGCATGGTCGATGTCGCAAAAAGCGGTTAATTCGTGTCCTATGGCATGAGTCGACCAGTCTGTCGGCACTCCGCAGGACAGATTATGGTTCAGGGCCTGGGTGGCACACCACATCAGGTTGGCCCGAACGTCGTAATCGTCCTGCGGCCCCGATAATTTCGGCGCTTCTTCGATGAGGGTCAAAAGAATGCTTTCCGCCTGCCGGTCCTGCAGGGATGCCTTGACGTCGTAGGTAAGATATTGTTCACAGACATGGACAAAGGTATCGACGATGCCGTTGGCAAGCTGGCGTTGTGGCAGAGAAAATGTGGTTTCAGGGTCGAGGATGGAAAATCTGGGAAAAAGCAATTCGCTTTTGAAGGGGATTTTCTGTGCGCTTGAACGGCGGGATATGACGGCGTTGATGTTTGTTTCGGATCCGGTCGCGGGAAGCGTCACGACGCATCCGAGGGGCAGGGCCGAAGTCACCGTAGCTTTTTTTAGGACCATGTCCCACGGATCGTCTCCCGGATATCGAACAGCTGCCGCAATGAATTTGGTCGCATCCATGACCGACCCACCGCCTGCTGCCAAAAGAAAGCCGACCCGTTCGGTTTTGGCCAACTGAACGCCTCGCATGCAGGTTTCATAAAGGGGATTCGGTTCTATTCCGGAAAATTCGACCACGTCATGGTTGCTGAGGGCGGATTTTATCTGTTCGTAAACACCATTATGCTTGATGGATCCGCCGCCGTAGATGAGCATGATCCTGAGGTCTTCCGGTACCAGTTCGGTCAGTCGGGCTATCGATTGACGGCCGAATACAATGCGAACCGGGTTATGATAGGTAAAATTAAGCATGATGGAACCTTCCGCTGTGTAAATGATTAAATGTCATCGAAATGTCAGTATACGAAAAGAAAAATTATGCGACAAGGCCGCTGTTGAGTGTCATCCCTGAACATCCGGAGGTGTTTTATGTCTGATGCAACATCGCAAAAGCCTTTGACTGAATATTCTTTTGAAGAAATGGGGTTCGTTTTAGCAGGTACCGGGTCGCCGGAGGTTGGCATACGAATTCTGGAACGTACTTCTGCCATCGATTATTTCGGTAACGGCAAACCGCAAATCGGTTGTGGTTTGTTTCTGCAAAGAGACTGCGTTGCGGTCGGGGTGCTGTTCGCAGTTGGGCAATTGGTCAGAAAGGTTTATACCTACTGGTTGAATTATCACCGGGACTTCGACCGGCAGGTATGGGGGGCTTTGGCGCGGCAGACCTTTTTGATGGTGCGTTTCCACGCCAGTAATTTGCAGGAGAAGCGACTGTATCTGCTCGAAAATTCGATGCGAGATTTACTTGAGGAGGGACAGCAGGCCGCGCTAAGGCTGCCGGAATGGTCTCCGGAACGATTTCGGCAGATGCTTTCGGATGTGACCCATAGATACGGGCGGGACAATCGCTTGTGGGATAAACTGAAAACCGGATCCCCTATTATCGATCTTGATCTTTCGGCGCATTGATGTTTTCGCATTGCAGTTTCATCGCTGAACCCGTTTATGCAGCCCGATCGATGTGTGACACCCTTTCGATTGCCGTGCCTGCAATACGTCGCCAGGTTGTCGCGCAGCGGGATATAACCAATAGCTACCCGATTTGCCGCCCTTTCTTGCTTCAACCTCAAGGGATGTTAATATGAAACCAAGGAGGTGGCGGTATGAAAACTACAGACAAGAAGAGCCGTGTCCTCGAAATGGTGGGTCTTTATCAGAAAGATCCGCAAGCCTTCGAAAAAATGCGGGCGGAAATCATTCATCAGATGATCGAAGATCTGCCGGAGGAATATCGTCGCCGTGCCTACGGCATGCAGTTTCAACTGGAAATGCGCCTTCAGCGTTATCGCGATCCCATCTCCCGGATGAATGCCATGATCGCCATGTTCTGGGAACAGTTTGAAGAATTCAAGAACGTTTTGAATGATCCACGACAAGTTCTATCCGAAAAGGAGGTTGCGAGGCAGGTTCCGGCAAAGATATTGTCGCTGGAGGAGCGAAGGAAAAGACACTGATCGCGGATGGTCTGGTGGCGGATCATTCTTTATCAGAGACAGATGCGACCGGTCCGGGACTCGACCTTTCGGAAGAAAGGGAGTCCCGGTCTTCTTTGGCATCGAACTGTCCAGATACACAGTGCATCTGTGTTGCTTCAGCAGCGATATTTTACGGAAACCAACGTGGCGAGCGACCGAAGAAGGAGCTATCTTTCATAGCAAGAGACCTGTTCGAAAAAAAAACGAGCAACGGTCTTACCCTCCATCTTTTGGCGCGTTACCTCGACCTCCTGAGTAACGCGTCTTTTTTTGCCTTCCACGTTTTTTCCCCGGTTTTTGGTTATCTCGATGCTGCACGCGGTGAAACCGTTTGCTGTGTTGAACGGTTGGAAGCAAGGAATTATGGGAACTTGAGAATGCGGTAAAATTTTCCGGTGTCGCTGACGAAGTCGGAAATGTTCTCGGGGGCTTCTTCAACATCCAGGATCCGATACAGATGCGATGGTGCTTCGGATACGAGTGCGAGGATGTCTTCCACGTTGTGTCTGTGATGAAAAATCAGCATATCATAGGATGAATCGAGGATTTCGAGGGAAGTGGCTATGCGCGCGGACCAGGAATCGCACCAATGGGTCTTGTCTTTGATAAGCAAGCCTTTCATGTCGTTATATCCTTTGTCAGGGAAGCGGTGAACCCTCCTCCAGTGAATGACAACCACAATTGATATTCTATCGGATATCCCGACATTGGGAATCCATTTTATTTTCTCACTTGTATTGAATCCTTTTAAAAATAGGCTTGTTCTTCAGGTAAAAGCCGGTTAATGTGTATGGAAATCGGTCGGAATTTTTGTTGTGCCAAGGGTGACAAGGGCCGGCCAGCGTCACAAGCAAGCCGCGGATTGATGCCGCTACAATGGAAAAGGGCCGTTTTCGTATATAAACCAACTCAGGGAAAGAAGGAGGGGAGATGGCAATCGGGAAACGAGGGTTGCAGCGGTCTCGTCGACGGATTCAGGTGCGCTATGGTGAAAAGACACCTGTCAGGACAGCCTTTACCGAGGACGTGCATCGGGAGGGGTTGTTTCTGAAAACGGCACAGCCCTTGCGCCCCGGAACCAGGCTTTGTCTTGAACTGTTGCTCCCGGATCACGGCACGGTAACGGCGCAGGGGCAGGTCCGATGGGCGAGAAAGGTTCCGGCCAATCTTATACGGGTCGCGAAAAAAGGTGGTATGGGCATCCGTATTCTGAAGATCGATGCCGGAGCGGAAACCTTCGAGCGATACTGCACTCAGCTTGGTACCTGAAGAG
>JASKKK010000010.1 GCA_030154185.1 Desulfuromonadales bacterium | reverse complement strand
GCCATCAAGCAGGAACTGGCGCGGCGGCGGGATATCGAGTGGTATGCGGTGAAATCGGCCAATTACGGCATGCTGCATTCCTATTCGACCATGGTCGGGCTGGAAAAAAGCCCATGGATTCCCTTCAGTGGTTATGACGCAGGGGAAATCTGACCAGCGTCAACTGTTGCCGAGGAAGTTTCTCCGGCGGAGGATTGAGGGAGTCTGCCTGCGTTCCGTTTGGTTTCTTTGATGTCGGCGGTCAACGGGGTACGTAGTCCGGCTGTGCAAAGGAATAGGGAAAGGTCATATGATCGGTGTAGGTGCCGTTCAGAATGGCCGCTACATCTTCGATGAAGACCAACTCTTCGTCGGTCGGTATGACGAAAACTTTGATGGGAGAAGCCTCGGCCGAGATCACTTTTTCTCCACGGCCTGTCGCTTCGCGATTGCGCTGTGCATCGAAGCGGATGCCGAGATGTTCCAGGTCCTGCAGGGCCATCTGGCGGATGAGCGGGGAGTGCTCGCCGACTCCGGCGGTAAAGACCAGCGCATCGAGAGGGCCGACCGCTGCCAGGTAGGCGCCGATATACTTGCGCAGTCTGTAACTTTCGATTTCGAGGCTCAACTGGCAGCGTTCGTCGCCGCTTTGAGCGGCCTGAATGATGTCGCGGCGGTCGGTAAATCGTCCGGTGATGCCGAGCACACCGCTTTTTTTGTTAAGCAGGTTGTCGATTTCGTCGGGAGAGAGGTCTTCCATTTTCATCATGAAATGGGGGATGGCCGGATCGATATCGCCGCAGCGCGTCCCCATGACCGCTCCTTCCAGCGGTGTAAGTCCCATGCTGGTATCGATCGATATGCCGTTGCGGATGGCGCAGTGGGATACGCCGTTGCCTATATGCATGGTGATCAGGTTGCAATCGCGGGCATGTCTGCCGAGCAGTGCCGCGGCCCGTTTCGATACGTAAAGGTGAGAGGTGCCGTGAAAACCGTAGCGTCGGACCTTGTAGCGTTCGTACCAGGCGTACGGCAAAGCGTATAGATAGGCATATTTGGACATCGTCTGGTGAAAGGCCGTGTCGAAGATGGCGATATTCGGGACCTTCGGCAGTACCGCCTTGACGGCTTCGATACCGGCTATGTTGGGCGGGTTGTGCAGGGGCGCCAGGTGCTGTACCGAGCGGATGGCCGTCAGCACTTCCTCGTCGATGCGTACCGAGCAGGTGAATCGTTCTCCGCCGTGCACGACGCGGTGACCGACGGCCGAGACATCGTCGATGTTATCGATGACCGCAGAGGGGCCTTCGGTTATGGTGCGTATGATCAGATCGATGGCGGTTTTATGGTCGGGACAATCCTTTTCCCGACGATAATCTTCCCTGTTCGGAATACTATGGACGATGAAGGAGTCGCCGACGATGACCCGCTCGACCAGCCCTTTGGCGAGAGTTTGTTTCGTACTCCAGTCAAAGAGGCTGTATTTGACCGACGAACTGCCGCAGTTCAGTGCCAGAATGATCATGATATCCCCCGTTGCGGAACTGGTAGTAAAAAACTAACAACAATCCGGTAAATTGCAACGCAACGAAAAACCCCGATTCCTTTATGACATGGTCGTCACCGGCTGCGAAATGCCGACGATGGGTTATAATTTGATGGCGTTGCAAAAACTCGCCAACTTCGGCGTCGCTGCGATTGTCTCGCTGCTTCGAGGTACGTAGGTACGTCTCATGCCTCGACAATCGCGCCTTGCATTTGGCGCTTTTTGCTTAGCGATCCTATTTGATATTTTTTGCGAAAGCATCATAATTTGTTCCATCGGTTCGATAATGACAGGACAGCAAATCGAGGGGAGGCATATCATGCGGAATTCTATTAAACTGACGGTATTGGGATGTGTGGCTGCAGGGATGATACTCGTGGCCGCCTGCGGCAGGGAAGAACCCCAAAAACCGGTCGATAACGCGGGCGGGGCGGATGCCATGCCCATGGACATGGAGCATGACATGGCGGACGGGATGCATGACATGGAGGGAATGCTACAGGACATGGGGGATGCCGAGCGCGGTATGACGGCCGAGACGACAAACGAAGGCGCCGCCCTGTTCCAGCAGCACTGTGCCGTGTGTCATCCCGACGGCGGCAACATCATCAATCCCGAAAAGCCCCTGCATCGGGACGCCTTGAAGGAAAACGGCGTGACTTCGACAGCGGATATTGTCGCGATTATGCGTAACCCCGGTCCCGGCATGACGACATTCGGTCCGGACACGGTGTCCGACGCACAGGCCGAGAAAATTGCCGAACATATTCTGGCGACCTATTGAGTCGTTATGACGCCTGGATCATGAATGCCGTTTTCTGGTCCTGCGGTCGATGAGATAGGCGATAAGCATGCCCAGAATCATGCCTACCAGCAGAGTCATGAGAAGCAGAGCGGCCAGGGGGGCGCTCATGGTCAGGGTCAGGATTCTTACCTGGACCTCAACGGTGTTTTGCAGAATGATCAACAAGGCCAGTACCGCCAGGACGATCAGGCTGTAAAGTTTCAAATTCTTCATGGTCGGAGCCTTTCGGGGGCGGCCTTCAGGCCGCCCTTTGTGGTTGGTTTAAGATAAAACTCGCTATGTTTGCCGGGGGCTTTTTCAAACATTGATTTCGCCCGCCTGTTGCAGTGCCCGTTTGGCCAGCAGCGGACCGATGATTTCGTGAATGACCGTTGCCCCCAAAGTCACGCTCATGACGGTGTCGGCGACCTCGCTGAAGTCCGGGTTGCTTTTAAGCAGCAGGGCCAGGCCGATGACGATGCCGCCCTGGGGCAGCAGGCCCCAGAACAGATGCCGCCTGATCTTCTGCGGCGCCCGGGACACTATTGCCCCCAATCGGCTTCCCAGCCATTTCCCGCTTCCCCGCAGAAAAATGAACCCGGTGATCAAACCGAACATGGTTTCGATCATGGCAAGGTCGAGAAGCATGCCGCTGAGGGTAAAGAACAGGGCGAAGATCAATTCTTCGGTGTAACGTTCGAGCATTTTGAAAATCAGCTTCCGGCGCCGGTTGAAGTTTGCCACCAGGGTTCCCATGGCGAGGGTTCCGAGAAGTTCGTCTCCGCCGCAAAGTCGCACCGCACCGAAAATCATGGTCAATGCGGCGAAAATCAACACGATCAGGGCGCCTTCCGTTTCCCGGCGCAACAGATTGGTCAGGGCATTGAATGTCAGCCCGCCGATTATGCCGATGCCGATACCGATCAGGACCATGGCGGCCGAGTCCCACAGCAGACCGCCGATGTTGGTGCGCGGAGATGAAGTCAGCAGGCCGGCCAGGCCTGTTGCCAGGGAAAAGTTCAGGATCGCCAGTACATCGTCGAGGGCCGCTACGCCCATCACGGTGGTGGTAACATCTCCGTGTGCCCGGTATTCATGGGCAACGGCCAGGGTCGCGGACGGGTCTGTAGGCGTGGCCAGGGGAGCAAGCAGGACAGCTGCCAACGGAGGATAGGGCCATCCGAGAAGCCAGCCGCCGACAAACAGGCCCGTTCCTACGGCGAGCATTGCGGTTTCCGCTTCACCTCCGGCAATCCACAGAATACTTTTCCCCAATCTCTTCAGATGCGGCAGCAGCAGCGAGCCCCCTACCGAAAAGGTGATAAAGGCCAGCGCCAGGTTGGTGATGAACTCGGTGTGGTCGGTGAAATCGCGTGGAATGATCGTTGTCAGCCTGGGATTGAGGGCAATGCCGGCGAGAATGTAGCCGGTAATTTTGGGCAATTTGACAACCCGGGCGATTTCGCCGCCGACCAGCGCGCTGAACAGAATAATGCCGATAATCAGGGTGGTATCCATGGTATGGCTCTTGGTCCAGGGGAAAACAGGTTCGATATGCCAGGATCAGGCGCCGAAGATTCAGGGCGTTTTCCGTCTAGCTTGCAGGCCGGGGGGCGGCGTAACGTTCATTGAGCGCCGCGGGCCAGCCCTGCCTGTCGAGTCTGAGAGCTCGTGGAAGGCTATCGAGTACATCCTGGGCGGTCATGCCGTCCTCTCCCTGACTTGACGCCGCCAGATCGCCGGCCGCTCCATGCAGGAATACGCCTTTGCACACCGCATCTTCCACGCTCAAACCAAGGCCGTGCATGGCGGCGATGGTGCCGGTGAGCACATCCCCGGATCCGGCCGAAGCCATGCCGCTGTTGCCGCTGAGATTGATGTAGACCCGGCCGTCGGGACAGCCGACGAGCGAGTGCGCGCCTTTCAGAACGATAACGGCATTGAGGTCGGAGGCGGCTTGTCGTACTGTGGCGATTCGGTCCAGTTCCAGTTCCTCGACGCTTTTGCCTATAAGGCGGGACATCTCTCCGGGGTGAGGAGTCAGAACGGTGGCGGAACGGCGTTTCCGAACCAGATCCAAGTCTTCGCAGACGGCACTGATGCCGTCGCCGTCGATGAGCAGCGGACGTTCGATGGCTTCAGTCAGGTCCCTTGCCAGTTGCTGGGGCTCCTGCTCGAGAGACAGTCCGGGGCCGAGCACCGTCATGTCGAGATTGTTGGCCAGTTCCAATAACGCGTCCCGGTTGCTGAGGGCGATGCCGCCTTTTGCGGTGGCCTGCTGCGGTAAAAAGACGATTTCACTTCCTTTCATGGCGATAAACGGGGTGATATCTTCCGGCGCGGCAAGACGGCTGTATCCGCCGCCCGCTTTGAGGTAAGAGAGCGCCGCGAAGCCGGGCGCGCCGAGATATCCGGCGGCACCGGCAATGAAAAGGGCCTGACCGAAACTTCCCTTGTGTCCGGTCGGTGCTCGTGGCGGCAACGGCGGTGGCGTATTGACGGCGATTTTCAATTCCTCGCTGTCGTACAAGGCTGGCGGAAAGGAAATATGACTGACATACAGACTGCCCCCCAGGGCGAACCCCGGAAACAGCAGGTTGCCGATTTTGGGCAGGCCGAAGGTAACCGTGCGGTTCGCATCAACGGCACAGCCGAGTACCCGGCCGCTATCCCCTTGCACCCCGGAGGGGATATCGAGGCTGATTATGGGGCGACCGCAATGGTTGACGGCTTCGATCGCCTCGCGATGCAGACCGGAGACTTCGCGGGTCAGACCGGTGCCGAAAATGGCATCGACGACGGCGGCGCAGTGAGCCAGTTCGGCGCGGAGTTCCGCTGCGCTTTGCAGTTGGCGGATATCCAAGGCCAGCCGGCGGAGTATCTCCAGGTTGAGGCGTGCTGCGCCCTTGAATCGATCGGGGTCGCCGAGGATCCGAACTTTGACCCGCCCGCCCGCAGAATGGATTTTGCGGGCCACCACGAAGCCGTCGCCACCGTTGTTGCCGAGACCGCAGAGTATCACGAAGGTGCGATTCGGTATCGATTCCATCTGTTGCAGGACGGAAAACGCCGCATGCCCGGCATTTTCCATCAAAATCTCTTCGGGGATGCCGTACTGGTCGATGGCGGCGCGATCCATGGCGCGCATCTGGGAAACGTTGCTGACTTTCATCGGTTGTTTTCCCCCCTTGGGCCGGCGTTTTCAGCCGGATGCATTTTAAAGAATGCCAACATTTCGGTTTTTTTGATAATATCCCACCGCCGAGGGCGAGTCAAAACATCTTGAAATGCGTAAGGTTCTCTGCGGTGTGCGGATCCGTCTGGAATGTTTAAGCGTAATATAAACCGCAGAGCACGCAGAGACCGCTGAGAACACCATTCCGTAATGACCGACGAGGCTCTGAAACAGAGTCGGATGGAGACGGAAAAAGACCAGGTTCCAGGGGGCGTTTTTCAATGGCAGGCGCAAAACGTCATGGTTTCCGAGTTTCGTCATTTTTGCGGCGGGGGTACGGACGATTTTGCCGACCAGGGGGTTCAGTTCCGGTGGCAACATATCCCGGAGGACAGGGGGAGGGGGGGCGATATACCATACTTCTGGATTGATCGGTACTAAAGATTGGAAGGCCCCATCGCCTCGCCGGCAGGTGTGGTGAACAATTCGGCTTCGATGACTTTCACGGCGGAGGCGATATCCGGGACGATTTTCCAGGCTCCTGGAAAAGGAGCGTTCCGCGTCAGGACGCTGGGGATGACAAGACAGCGCATGCCGGCAGCCTGGGCGGCTTCCAGTCCTCGGCGGGTATCTTCGATAACCAGACATTCCGAGGGGTGCAGGCCGCTGCGGTCCAGGGCTTTAAGGTAAGGTTCGGGGTGGGGTTTGGTCTGGTGGAAGTTTTCGCGGGTAAGAACGAAATCGAATTGTTGCGGCAGGCCGGTATGGCGATGAATAAGCTCAAAATGGTCTCGTCTGGAACTGGTGACGATGGCCATGGCGACATGAGGACGCAACGCCGCGACGGCTTCAGGCACCCCCGGAAGGGGGCGCACGCCCGTTTCCAGCAATTTGCCGTAGCGGATGTTTTTGGCGTCGCGCAGGCGTTCGATTTCCCGTTTCGAGAAACCCGCCTTCCGGGCCAGACAAAGGCTGCTGCGCCCCTCTTCCAAGGTGATGCGCGCGTACAATCCCAGCGGCAGTGCGATACCGATTTTCGAAAGAGTGTCGCGCATGGCTTGGAAATAGAGAGGCTCGGTGTCGACAAGGACACCGTCGTTATCCCAAAATATACCTTTAAGCATGTCTCGGATATTTCCCCCGATCGAACTTCAGGTTTCGCAGGGCAGAATCTTGACCGGTATCGTACACCCTTCCGCAAAATGCCGCGCATCGGCTTCGGAACCGATACCCCGACCGAAATGCATCGGGATGGCCAGCTTGGGGCGGATAAGTTTTGCCGCTTCGGCAGCTTCCGAGGCAGTCATGACATAGGTTCCGCTGACCGGCAGCAAGGCGACATCGCAGATAATGCCGGCCATTTCGGGGATCAGGTCGCTGTCGCCGGCGTGATAGATACGGCGGTCGTCCACGGTCAGTATAAAACCGACCAGACCGGCTTTTCGGGGATGATAGACGATTCCCGGAGAGCGGAACTTGTTCAGATTGTATGCCGGAACGGTTTCGACCATAAGGTCGCCTACTTCTCTGCGTTCGCCGACTTCCACGGTGCGGATCGGCGCTGGTATCTTGGCTGCCGCCGCGGCAACGGTCATGATCACCGTTTCGGGTTTGCGGATACGCGCAACGTCTTCGGCTGAGCAATGATCATAGTGGTCATGAGTGATCAAAATCAAATCGGCAGGCGGGCCGTTCGGGATCTGCCAGGGATCGATATAGGTTACGAGTCCGCCGCCTTCGATACGAAAACTGTCGTGGCCAAGCCAGTGGATGCCGCGAAACATGCCTTTACCTCCCCAGTACAGATTGCCGAAATTCGCCCGTAACGCTGCGGGGCGGGTGCAAACTCCACGGATAGGGCTATTATAGCAGAAGTCGGGAGTTGATACGTGTAGCCGGTCACGAACCTTTTTGACCTTGAAATACAAACAGGTCTATAATTCTTCTTAAATGGTTTTCAACAATGTTCGCTAAAGGAGGTTTCGGTGAAAAAGTGGTTTTGGGCGGCAGGAGCAGTGATTGCTGTGTTGGTGGTTCTGGTGGCGGTGGGGGTCTCCAGCCTCGGACCGATTATCAAAAAAGCGGTCAACAGCCAGGGGCCCGCGATTACCGGTACGTCTTTGCAGGTGGGCGATGTCGATATAGCGCTGTTGTCAGGTCGTGCCAGCCTGCAGGATTTCCTGATAGGCAACCCCGAGGGGTTTGATTCTCCCTATGCGGTGTCGGTCAAAGCGGTCAAGGTCGATCTCGACGAAAAATCCCTGACGAAGGATACGATAGTCATTGACCGCATCGAAGTTGTCGCTCCCAGGATCATTTTCGAAAAAACCGGGCGCAGTGATAATTTCAAGGCACTGTTGCGCAACGTGAAAAAATCCGTGGGCGGCGCTGATACATCGAAGAAACAGACTTCGGACGAAAGTGGCAAGAAGTTGTTGATCAGGGAGTTTGTCGTGCGCGATGGCGAGGTCAAACTGGCCGTCAAGGGTCTCAAGGGGAAAGAGATCCGTGCCGCCCTTCCGGAAATCCGCTTGCAGAATATCGGTCAGGGACAAGGCGGGGTAACGCCGGCCCAGGCCGCCAAGCAAATCTTCACGGCATTATACGGGAAAATGACTTCCGGGGAAATGACGGCCGCTTTGCAGAAAAGTCTGTCGGATATGCAAGGCGAGCTGCCCGATGTTAAAGGCGCAGCCGAAAAGGAGTTGGGGACCGCGAAGGAGCGAGCCGCGCAGGGCGTCGAAAGCGCCAAAGAGTCGTTTAAGGGATTGTTCGGGGAGTGATGTGAAAAACCGTTGAAATACGAAACGGGCCTGCCGTGGCAGGCCCGTTTTCTTATGGGGCTACCGGGGTTTGTTCAGCAGGCAGATCGAATTCGGCCAGAATGCCGGCAAAGCTTCGTTCGCTGGGAGAATAACAGCGATATCTGAAACTGTCCATTTTCAGATAGGCTTTCCCCTTGGCCGGTTTGTAACGGATCCGCATGCGCCCTTCGGCGGTATTGGTTTCGGAGGAGAGGTAGAACTGCCGCAGGGGCTCGTTCGGACCGAGGGTGAACTGGGTCAGGATTTCGTCGTTGATGGTGAATTGGATATTAATTTCCTTGCTCGGTGTCATCTCCCATTCGAGGTCGAAGCAGCCGAACATTTTGTGGCCGGACATTTCGCCGGCCATGACGGTTGTGACAAAAGCTCCTGTCAGCAGCAGGGTGCAAAGAATGATTTTCAGATATTGCATGACAACTCCCATAGATAATAATTCCGCCCGCCAGGACAAATTCGATGGTTTCGCAAAAACATCAAATATGGATAATAAACTTTCATAATCTACAATAAATGCCCTTTTCGAGGTAGTCTAAATTTGTAAATCTCCGGCTCCTCTTCGGCGGGCTCTCCGGCAAGTATCCGTCTGGAAAACCCGGATGGATACAGAGTAGTTTTCATATGGGAAAAGGACCGTTTCCGGATGAAAACCGGCAAGCTTCATGATGGAATCAAAGCAAGCAGGGGGTTGTGTCCATTGGGGCGGTCCTTGACGATCAAAGTGGTCACGGGATTACAGGAATGTTTTTGGAACAGCAGATCGTGGCCCAGGCATAACCCCATAGAAATATTCAATTGGGTGTCGGCTTTTGCCAACAGGCGCGCCTGGCCGATGGGATTGCAGGATACGCCGCGCCCATTTGCGGACACGGCTGCGCCCGGCAGTCGGCAGACCTTGCAGTCGACCCGTGTAACTTCGAAGCCTTCTCGGGACAATATCTCTTCAAGACGCAGCCCCGCACTTTTCACCGCGACGCAATGCGCGATTCCCAAGCGGGTATAGTTGGCAGCTCTGGCAAAACGTACGATTTCCTCGATCCGGCTCAATCCCTTGCCTTTGGCGGCATCGGCGAGTTCCATCATGTGCAGATCGGTTTCGCTGTAAAGATCCAGGCAGCGCTGCTGCTCTTCGTTTAATACAGGTTCTTCCAAAGGGGCGGTTTGCATAAAGCATTCTCCGGTGTCTGAATTATGCCGGCAAATTACGGGGCAGGAAAGGGTGCCGAGCATCAGTGAGAAAGCTTGCGTGATTGTGGGCGGGGCTGTCAAGGATAAAAGGGCGTTTCTCGGTGCTGAGTGCTGCGGGATGCGGGATGCGGGATGCGGATTGGGGTTTCTCGAGATCGACCGATTTCGGTTTGGTGGCCCTCCGGCAAATCCCGGAGGGCCACCAAGTAGAAAGGCGAGCTTATCGGTATTCGATGAGCCAGTCTGTGGCGGGTAGTTGCAGATGCACCTGCTGGAAGGTGGCGCCCAAATCCCCTTTGCTTTCGGCTTCCTGTCCGCGACAGGTGATGCGATATGCCTGGCACTGATCGAGTCCGGTGGCCTTCAAAAAGGCATCGGTTCGAATCATCATGGACACGACGCCGGTCAGGGCGCCGTTTTCGATAATCGGACTTCGCATGGCGATCAATCGCGGTTGCAACAGCGAACCGTGCCCGGGTTCGCTTAACTGGGGCGAAGGCGAGAGGTGCATCTGTTTCCAGAAATAATCGAGTTCCTCCACCTTTTTCAGGTCATAACCCCGAGCCAAAAAATTTCGCCGAAAATAGACCTGGCGGATGATGAAGTCATTGTCGATAAGGGTAGCGCCATACAGGCCGTCGATATCTTTTACCAAAGGTTTCATGATGTTTCGGAAAGTATCGGGTGTCGGATGTTGTGCGGCAGCGTTTGCCAGCTTCTCGAAAAGGCCGTCAAAGTAATGCTGCACCGATGTTTTCAGTTGGGGGGCTTCGGGAACGGCCATGGCCATGGCCGGTGCGGCCAGAAGCCAGAGCAGGGCCAACAGACCGATAAGACGCAAAAAGCGAGGCATCAGCAAAACTCCTTAGTTTTCCAGGTAAAAGATGGATATATGTCCGGCGTGGTGCGATACTTTTTCCACACGGGAAAAACCGGCGTCGTACAATGATTCGCGCAGACGGCCTTCGATGTTTTCCCGAATTTCCTCTTGTCGGAACAGCCAGTATCCCGACCATGCGCATAGTCTTCCCAGCAGGTTGGTCGGTGTATCCACGTCCACGATGACGGCGCGTCCTCCCGGTTTCAGAACCCGGCGCAATTCCGCAAGGGAGCGTTTTTTCAGGTCCATGTCAATGTGATGATAGAAAAAGGTAGAAGCCGCAGCATCGAAACGGGCTTCGGCAAAAGGCAGCGTTTCGGCCACGGCTGTCTTGAAGTGTACATTGACGATGCCGGCAGCTTTGCGCCGGGCAACGGCAATCATTTTGGCAGCGGCATCGATCCCGATGACCTGCTCCCGGCAGGACCCGTCCAGCCTCGCGGCAATCTGGCGTGTCAGTATGCCCGTACCGCAGCCGATGTCGAGTACCCTTTCGGTACCGACCAATCTCAGCAGTTCGATAGTCCGGCGCCTGTAACGGCCCTCCAGGCCGAGGGTCATGACCGGGGCCAACAGGTCGTAAACCGATGCGGCGTGATCCAGGGTTCTTCCGCGGGTTTCCGGGGGGGAGCAGTCGCGGTCAGCAGGCATGACTGAGATCCTCCAGGTCGAGTATGTTGAGCATCGAGCAGGCCATGTCGCGGTTGCGCTCATGTCCCAGGCTCAATCCGTTGTTGGCCAGAGTGCCGAGGGCTCCGCACAGGATGTCGAGCGCCCGTCGCAGAGTCGGCAGGGCGGCATGAGGGATTTCCCGATAAAGACGTTCGTCGAGGCTGATCTGACGGTTTTCCCAGACCTGCAGGATCGGATGCTCTTCGCAGGCCAGTATCGACAGTACGTAGTTGTGACGGCGTTCCACAAAATCTCGTGCCATGTCGCGCAAATCGTCCAGCAACTGGCAGCCGATCCCGAATTGCAGCAGGGCATCTTTGACGGCGCGCAGCCGGCTGCGGTCGAGGTGTGTGTCCAGGGTTTCGGGGCCGACGAAGGGTATGTGGAAAAGCAGCCCGGTTTTGAGAACATGAATGGTGGAAAGCACGTACTCGGGATCGGGCCGATGAACGATACCGCCTTCTTCCGAGGCTTCCTGTGCGGCGCTGGGCAGCAGGATCTGCAAGGCGCGATCTCCCAGCAGGGCAGACTTGTCGGCGGGGAGGATACCTTCCACCACCGCTTCCTCCAAGAGGTGGTGGAGAACGCGGTCCGCAGCCATGACGGCCACGACCTGGTTCATGATCCGGGAACGTCCGGCCATGGCCATGGGAACCACCACCTTGTCTTCATTATCGAGCAGGTTATCGGCGCTGGTGACCCAGATGCGGAACAGGTGATTGAGTTTTCCGTACAGCAAGCGTCTTTCAGGAGCAATATCCAGAATCTGGTAGGTTGCCTGAAACAGAGCCGAGAAAAGATTTCTGCGCCGTTTGTAAAAAATGTCGGGGACTTCGCCCATGCGGACCATGAATTCTTCGGGAGTGTCGGGGGGAGTGTCGAGAACCTCGTCGAGCAGCGCATAAACGGCACGCATGCTGTGACGTTGTTCTGCGAAAGCGCGCTGCATGATGCGACCGGTCTCCCAGAGATCGAGCCAATTGCGGGGCGGTAAGGTACGGAGGGGGGGGCATGTCATAAAGTCTACCTCGTTGCCGGATGGATGAATTTTCAGACCGGTTGTGAATGAATGTCTCTGGCAACGATTGAGCAACAATCCTGCCACAATTGCAAGTGGTTGAAAATGCATTGTTCGTTTAAAAGTTTTGCAAAATTATGTATAAAGAATTGAACAAATAGGATTAAACCAAACAAAAAATGTCGGGTTTTTGTACGTGGGTGAAAACGAAATGGCAGAGGGGCATGTTCGGATGGAATGTTGTCGAAGCGAAACCGTGTCGCGTCTTTAATGGTGGTGGGCGAAAATTCCTGGGCAATGGGCCAGTGTGCCGTTTTTTCGCTCCTGAGGATTAACGGGCTCTTGGAGGTGTCATGCCTTCGATATAGCGATAAAGCCAGCCGCCCGTATAGAAAGTGATGCCCACGACCAGCAGACAACCGATGCGTACCGCGGGGAGCGCATCGGAAAGGTCGTGAAACAGTACTTTAAGGGCCGAAAAAGCGAAAAGCAGCAACGATGAATGCCCCAGCATGCGGTCTCGTAAGCTCAGGGAAAGACCGAGGCAGATCAGGGCCAACAAACCCCAGGCGAGGGAAACGCCCAAACTGTTGCGCAGGATTTGCCATGCGGCGGCCATGGCTGCAAAATGACCGAGGTAAATCAACCCGCCCATTACGAATCGATTCATTCTCCGACGGCTGCGCAGCAGGGCATACCCCGCATAGAGTTCCAGAGCATGGAAAAAGGCGATAATCCGGTGTCCGGCGATTCGTGAAGATAATTCATTGCCGACGACCTGCATGTAGTTTGCCAGCCAGAGCAGGCCGAGAGCCGCCAGCAACGGCCAATCCGAAAAAATATTTCGGCGGTTGGCCGCAGCCCAGACGAGCAGAGCGGGCAAAGCCAATAGCGCTATCCATGGGCGCATACTGTGGGGGAGAATTTCCAGGTACCCGGCATGGATCAGTGCCAGGCTTCCGTAACAGGTCAGCAGCAGGCGTCCCCCCGGCAATTCGCGCTTCAATATCAAACGTGGTATCAGGTAGCAGGAGCCTATGACAGCCACGCTGGCCAGTGCAATCCAGGGGGCAAATCGTGGTATATGGCGCTCCAGAAGACTGTATTGCAATATGTAGAAAATCACCAGGGCCGGTAGGTGCAGTGCGGCGCTGGATCGGTCGAGGGGACGCCTGTGGCGGATGCTGAATAGAACGGTACAAGCAAGAAAAATCGTCATCTGTATCGTCTGGTAACCAAGGGCCGCCTGCCACTGATACCGAATGTTCCAGCGCCAGATGAGGTCGAAGCCGACAATGGCAAGATACAGGGCAAGCAGATAATAGCGCCGCTTGCCGATATGCAGGGAAAAAAGGCAGAAAACGATGCTCCATGCCGAGTAGTAAAGAATCAGCCGTCCAACCTGCTGAATCGGGATGTCGAGCAGGAAGGGTGCCGAGTAGGAGCCCACAATGGCAAACAGGGCATACAGATCACCATTGAAGAGACGGCATAGCCAGAGAGAGAGCATGCAGGTCAGGATCACGCCAGTGGCGGCGCTGCCGCTGGCGATGAAACGGTAATAGAGATGTGCTCCGTAGACGGATAAAAACAGGATGACGATGCCGGCCGCCGGCAACAGGGATGCATATTGACGGTCCTTTCGGCGCAGGTATAATCCGGTTGCGATAAGAGAAAGACCGCCGGCGACGGCAAAGCCGATGCGCATTTGCGGGGAAAGGGCCAGCCAACCGCTTTCATAAGCCAGTTTGATCAGATACGCGGCGGCCGATACCAGGGCCAGGGCTCCTCCCCAGCCGAGCAGTCGAGCTATCAGGGTACCGGTACGCGGTGGGCGTCGTCCAAGGCTTGACGGCGAAGATGTCACCGGAGAGGCTGCCGGTCGTTCCGGCTGGGCCGACGGTTTGCCGGTTTCCTGTGCCGGGGACCGGAAGGAAAAAGTATCATTCGTTTGGGGCGTGGGCGCCGTCAGGTTGAGGTGCCGTTCTATACGTATGAGACGGGATTCCAGTTGCGCCAAGCGTTGTTCCAGATTATCCATCCAGCTGTTCTCCAAAACCTGACGGCATGGTGACCGTCGATAGCTTCCGATGCGACCCGTGGCGAGCATGCAAGGTGAAAGGGGCGAAAACGATTGGATTATGCGAATATTCCCAGAATACCGTAGAGACGGTTTTTTGCATCCCGATTATCGAGGAAGAGACGGTTCAATCGTTCGCAGGGAAAAGCGAGACAGTTCGCACAGATAGCCTGTCTGTTGCGCTGTGCGCAAAGACGTATGGCGCAATCTCGGGTGCAGAGGTTGGATGTGGGGGCTTCGGATCGGCACCCCCTACAGTGGCCGCCATCGGCGGTGGATGCATGAAAGAATTCGCAATCCTCGCAATCGCGCCCACAATATCCGACCATGACGGTAATTACCTTTCTTCGATGAGATCGATGCAGAGTGGAAATGAAATAAAATTTTAGTTAATTTATCCTAGTGCTTCGGGGAATGCAATGGCTGATTCCGATAAAAAGAGTTCTATGGTATTTTGTGGTTTGCGTTTTTACATTGGGACTTATGACGATATTTGCGTTAATCCTCTGTTGACTTGTCAGAAAGGGTAGTCGTACCCTGCGTAGTCGTGAAAAATATTGATTGTTCGATCGCCGTAGGTAGATCTGCGTTTTTAACCAAAATAAAGCGATTCACTTAGGGAGCGTGTTAGGGATGGGATTTAGAAGCATTATTGGACAGGCGGTTCAGGAAATATTCTCAAGCATGGTGTTTCTTGATATAGAAGCCCTTGATGAAAAACAGATCGTTCCTATCGATGGCTCCATGGTTTCGGGTATGATCGGTTTGGCCGGCGATCTTCAGGGCAGCGTGTTGATTCATCTTCCCGAAAAAGTGGCCATTGCCATTACGAATGCCTTTTTGGGGATCGAGATCGATAGACTGGATGAGGACGTTAAGGATGCCGTTGGCGAATTGACGAATATGGTTGCCGGCGGTATTAAATTCCTGTTGCCGGAAAAGTCGCAGGAAATCGAATTGGCCATACCTTCCGTCGTTTGTGGGCAGGGGTACAGTTGTGAAGCCACCGGTCGATTCACACGTACTGCCGTGTTGTTCGAATTGGCCTCGGGGCGTTTCGTCGTCGAAATTCAGATCAAGGATTCCGGCAGTTTATCGAGCCGATGAGAAGTGTCCCGAATCTGTAAAAATGAACGGGAGAAACAGCAGCAGTAAGTCGGTTTAATGACGTGTGGTGTAGAAAGGATAGATCAAAGGCGGCCAGCAGGCCGCCTTTTTTCATTGGAGACGGAAATTCTGTAAGGAAATGACAAAACCGGCGAAACTTTATTTGCCATCATGGCAGTCAGAGCACAGGCGCTTGTAAATTTCGCAGCTTTTGAAATCGCTGACGCAATACAAGACGGTTTTTTGGATGTTGCTGCTGGTCATTTTCATGAAGTAGCATTCCTCATACTCTTTTTTGACCAGAGGACAAAGATGTCTTGCCGAGTTCAATGATGACAAGGTCGGACCTTTTTTTAGAATGCACAAAGCAAATAGTGTCTGAGGCTGAACGCGAGATAGTGTCCTTCCGGAAAGACAGGAGGGTCTCAACGCAGTTTTCATGTGGGATACCAGATAACCTTTCACTTAAGAAGGTATTTGGTTTTTCTTGGTAGCAACGTTTGTGCCAATGGTGTTTTGGAATAATCGACGGTCTGGACGGGCCGAAAAGCAGCGAATAGAAGGTTTCCGCCCCGCCTTGCGACTGGTCGGAAAGTCATGAGTGTAGCTTGCGCCCCGCAGAAGGGTCCGCATTATTGTGGCGGGCCACACCGAAAAAGTAACGGGGGGACCGGCAGGTGGCCGTTGAACCGGAATTTCCGGCTGATAAGAAAAAAGCGGACTGGGCGGTTATGAAGGTTGGGCACTCTGATATCCTTGCCGGAATTTTTTCCGGTAAGGCTTGCTGTCGTCGTAAGGAATCCATCCATTACTGCGTCAGCCAATGGAGGGCGTGTTCGCGGTCGAAGAAACAGTTCAAAGTATCCGTTTGGGCTGCCTGGTGCTGGAACAGGGACATGGCGGAAGCGCTGGCGCGGTGATGGTGCGAAAACAGCAAGGCCGTCCTTTTCGAATGCCCCGAAAAAAGCTGGTAGGCCAATTTGCCCAAGGGGTCGTCGGAGTCCTGGGGAGGCAGTGCCGGTATTTTGCGTTTGTCGATAAGGACTTTGTCGATTTTCTGAGCCTGGGCCAGGGCCAGCGTTTCCAGAAGGGCGCTGACGATATTCTGCTCGGAAAAGGGACCGTATATTTCCAGTTGAATGACTTCAGGGTCTTGAAGCGTGGTTATTTGCCATCCTGTAGGTGCCATGATGTTACTCGATTATGTTTTGGGTTGTTAGTGTCCCGTGCGGCTAATCCCGTCTTTTCATTCTGACCCTTTTCGGTCTCGCCTGCGTTGCGCCAATTTGACTCAGCGCACGGCCAGGCCGGCATTGGCGATGCCTTGGCAAGACCGGAAATGTCTCAGAATTATCTGACATGACTACCCGCTCGGGACACGAGGTTCGATGCCTGATTTGGTCGGGCATATCAACGCAAAACCGGGGCCAGTTTTTCACCGGCCCCATGCACAACCCTGTATACGAGGGCAGATGCGTGATTTTGTTGTGTGATTTTAGTTGATTACGAAAATGGAGAAAACCGGAAAGGTTTTTTTGAACAGGGAAAAAGCTGCTGGGAAAGGATGTTTCGAAATTCGGAACTTGCCATATTTTGAAACAGAGCTTTAAAAATGGGACAGTCTGAAACGCATTTTACCAAAAAACGAGCGCATATATTGCCTCGATCCACACTGAAAAGGTCCGGGCCGCAATAGCTCTTTGACAGGTTGGCGAAAAACAGACCAGAGCCCGATAGGGGCGCCTGAAATACGAGGGCTGTTTTATAAATCCTTGATTTTATGAATAGGACTGAAACTTGTTTTCGTCATGCGTCGTTGAAAAGACCATGGAGGCCATTTTCCATATCCTGTCCGGGGCCGCTCAAGCGGCGCAGTCCTTGTCGGTAGCTACCTGGTTGCGTCCTCTGCGCTTTGCCAGATACAGAGCCTGATTTGTTTTGGCAATCAATTGTTCGTAGTTGCTGTTCTTGCCAGGCTGCATGCTGCCGACCCCGGCACTGACGGTGACCACGCCGCTGGCCCCTTCTCCGGTATGGGGGATTTGAAGCGCCTCCACCTGACAGCGGATTTTTTCGGCCAGCGGATACGCGCTATCGGTATCGCTGTCGGGCAGAATAACGGCAAACTGTTCCCCGCCGAAACGGGCGATGCGCACCTCGTCTCCCTGAGTACAATCGGTAATGGCTTCGGCGATTTTTTTGAGGCACTGGTCGCCGGCCTGATAGCCGTAGGTGTTGTTGAATTGTTTGAACAGGTCCATATCGACCAGGATCATGGCCAGTGGCGTGTCTTTTTTTCTGGCGCGCTGCCAGAATGAAGGCAGGGAAGCATCGAAGCTGCGACGGTTGCCAATATCCGTCAGCGGATCCAGCATGGCCAGTCGACGTAAAAATTGCTGAGCCCGCCGTCTTTGTTGTACTTCCAGTTCGAGTTTGGTGTTGGTTTGTGCCAACTTCTCGGTGCGTTCGGCGACCCGCTGTTCAAGTTCTCCACGGATGATGCGCAATTGTTCCAGGGCGTCGGCAAGCTTTCGTGTCCGTACGTTGAACCAGTAAGCAAATGTGCCGAATTCGTTGCGGAAATTTTCATCCAGGCAAAGCATTTCCTCGGCATTGATATCCACAGCATTTTTCAATTGCTGGGTGATGCGGGCCAGGGGGCGCATCAACATGCGGTTCAGGGTGAGGAACGCTCCGATAACTGCCGCCGATACGCAGATGATCAGCGCAACCAACAAGGCATGATAAATGGCTGTGGCGGCGGACATGGCGTGACTTACCGGCGTAACGGTGACGATTTTCCAGTAGGTGCTGGGAACGTGGAAAATGGCGACGCTGGCAGGTTCTTTCAGCAGCAGGTCGTCGGAGGTTGTGAAATGTTTCAGCAGGATTTGATCCTCCGCGCCTGTTGGCCTCGGATTTTGCAACACCGCGGCGATCAGTTCCGCTTCTTTCGCAGATACTCCGGAACTATCGCGTGCGATGATCTCGGCGATGCGGTGATTATAAAGGTCGGACTGTTTGGTCTTTTTCAACAGCTCGTTGTTGATGTTCTTCAGAGCGTCAGCCAGAGGGGCGAAGCTGGGATGTTTATCGGCCAGGTCACGGGCAAAGATGTATTCGATATCTTTGCGACCGAACCTGTCACGGTTGCTTATGCGCGTGAGAGCCACCTCGGGAAAGGACAGAAATTTGCCGTTACGGTCGACGACAAAGGCGTAACCCCCCATTTTTTTTGCCTGGGCATCGAAAAAAGCTTCAAGACCAGCCAGCTTGAGGTCGACGGTGACGACGCCTGCAAAACGACCCTTCCGGAAAATGGGGGCCGTACAGGTAACCATGGGAACAAATGTATGGGGGTCGACATATGATTTTGACCAGAAGACTTCGTTCGGCGCCAGAAAACGTCCAGGCACATACCACTCTTCACGATGATAACCGGGGCCTTTCGGATCGTTGTAATCTTCCACGAACTCTAGGGTGCCGGCGGCATTCCGCCCCCAGAAAAAACTGGCGCGTTCCCGCTTGGGATCAAAGGCATACGGTTCATACCATACCCCCCCGCCGATGATGTAGGAAGGTGGACCGAGTTCATCGATCAGGCGTGGAACGATCTGCATGTGAGCTTCGGCTCGGAGAGGAAGAGTAGCGCTGGTAGTGGCCAAAGACCGGGCCAGAGTTTCGGCAATCGCGATTCGCTCACCCAGTTGCGCAACCACGGTATTGCCGACCTGATTGACCATGCGCAGAGACTGCTCTTCCAAGCGCGGACGCCCGATCGTGTCCATGATGATGGTCAGGCTTAAAACCAGCACGGCAAGAAGCAGCAGAAAAAGAAGAGGCGTCCGAAACAGAAGACTGTTATACCAACGCACAGAGAAGGCGTTTTTTTGGTTCATGCACAACCTCTGCAGGGGGTGTTCTTGAAAAAATATGACGGTCTGTTAAGGAGAAATCACCGAATAAAAGTTCTGAAATCTCTGCTTGCGAAGCATACCATACTGTTTTGGCGTGAAGCACCCCTTTTTTCCTTGCATGCCGATTCTCCTGAAGAGCCAACGACTTAAAAGGATGATGGCCGGTTTCGCCGGGATTTTGGAAGACTGAGCAATAGCAGGTCAGGGTAATCCACTTTTGCCGGCATGAACAGCGGCATAATGTATGAGCTTTGCGAGGCTCCTGCCGGTTCCATCTCTGAGAATTATATTGACCCCATTTCCTATCTGCTGCTAACATAAGGCCAGTAAACGCTTTCCTTGCAAAAACGAAAAGACTCGTAAGCCCCGGAATGCATCCGGGGCTTTTATTTTGTTCATCCGTAGTTTCCGGGTGGACATCATCCCGTTGGAAAAGGACTCTATGGATTTCAAAACATTCAATTTTCATCCGCAGGTTGGCAAAGGCATTATCGCCGCGGGTTACAAGACGCCAACGCCGATTCAGGCTCAGGCCATGCCGTCCGTTCTTGCCGGGCAGGATGTCATGGGATTGGCTCAGACCGGTACCGGCAAAACCGCGGCTTTTGTCTTGCCGATCCTGCATCGCCTGAAGCGGGGGCCGCGCAGTCATGTACGCGCCCTGGTGGTTGCGCCGACGCGCGAACTGGCGGAACAGATACATCAGGCGATTGGCGAATTGGGGAGGTTTACCGGCCTGCGCAGCCTGACGATTTATGGTGGCGTCAACATTCGTTCGCAGATCGCCGGCCTCAAACGGGGCGCTGATATTGTGGTGGCCTGCCCCGGGCGTCTGCTCGATCACATCGGTCAGGGAACCATCGATCTTTCCGCGGTCGAAGCTCTGGTACTGGACGAAGCGGACCAGATGTTCGACATGGGTTTCTTTCCGGATATTCGGAGGATCCTGAAACATGTACCTGCTCAGCGCCAGACTCTGCTGTTTTCCGCTACCATGCCCGATGCCATTCGCCGCTTATCCCGCGAGGTTCTTGCCGATCCGGTGACCGTTCAGGTAGGCAATACCGCCCCGGCCGAGACCGTCAACCACGCTCTGTATCCCGTCGCGCAGCATCAGAAGACAGCGATGTTGCTGGAATTGCTGGCAAATGTCCAAACACACTCGGTGCTGGTCTTTACGCGAACCAAACATCGTGCAAAACGGCTGGGCGGGCAACTCGACAGGGCCGGTTTCCGGGCGACCTCGCTGCAGGGCAACCTGTCGCAGTCTCGTCGTCAGGCTGCCTTGTCGGGATTCAGGGATGGAAAATATAAAGTGTTGGTGGCCACGGATATCGCGGCACGGGGTATCGATGTGTCCCAGGTCTCGCATGTCATCAACTACGATATTCCCGATACCGCCGAGGCTTACGTGCACCGTATCGGTCGTACCGGCAGGGCTTCCCGCAAAGGGGAGGCCTTTACCCTGGTTACGGGGGCGGATAAGATCATGATCCGATCGATCGAAAAGGTCCTTAAGACACCCCTGGAACGACGCACGGTCGAAGGTTTTGATTATGAAAGCCCTGCTGTTTCCCCCTCCGGGGAAAACAGCCGCGGGAACAATTCACGGCGTTCTCCCCGAGGCGTCCGCCCCCCCAGATCCCTTGCCGGGCGGGGTCGGGGACCGAAGCGTCCGCGGCGATCGGTCGGCTCCTCACGGGGGCAGGAGGAGACGGCAAAAGGCCGTATCTCAGAACGTTAGACCTGCCCGGTCATATCGCGTACGATTTGCCAGAGAAAAGAGGGACCGGTGGCTTGACACCGGTCCCTCTTTGCAGGAAGGGGATGAGGACAGTCAGTCGCGCACCAAAGCGATGCGCAACCCCAGTGCGATCATAACGCCGCCGAAGATGCGGTTGATGAGGGTATTGAAGCGGGCCAGACTGCGCCTGACCACGGCATGCTGGACGAGCAGCATGAACAGAGACCATCCGCACAGGGACGTCAGTACAATGACCGTCCCATAGCCGATTTTGATCCAGGTGGAATCCCCCGGAGCGATGAACTGGGTAAAGATGCTGAAGATATAGATGGTGGCCTTGGGGTTGAGGAGATTGCAGAAAAAGCCGTCGCGCAACCCCTGCCGGCCCGATCTTTTCAGGCGATAATCGAATCCGTTCAGATTCAGGACGCCGCGAAACTTGAGAGCCTTGAGGCCGATAAATACCAGGTACCCGGCTCCCAGCAGGCGCACCGTATCGTAGACATAGACGTTGCGGGTGATCAGCCAGGCAAGGCCTGCCACCGACAGCGAGACATGAATCAGCAGCCCTCCGCAAATGCCCAGCACCGTGGCGAAACCGACGCGGCGCCCGCCGGTCAGCCCGTTGCGGATCAGCAGAAGCATATCGGGGCCGGGGCTGGCCATGGCGATCAGGGTGATGCCGGAAAGCAATGCGTATTTTTCCATCACGTTATCCTCGAGGATCAAGACATGGTTGGCGGAACCTGATTTGAAGCTGTCTATCTTAGCTTTTTCGCCAGACTGCGGCAAGTTTGTATGTTCGGATAAGGGGCTCCCTGAGCTTTTGCAGAAGGCTGTCGCTTAAGGGTAGAGCGCCTATTCATGCGACGGTCCCAAACGGTGTCGCAGTGATTTCTGTCTTATTTGAGAGGCGTATGTTTCGGAAAAAAGATGCGATCTTGCTGGTGACCAGTTATGGCACCATGGCTTTGGGTGTTTTCCTTCCGCAGTTGGCCGACCCGCTGCGATACGCACCGTTGATCTTTGTCATGGTATTGCTGTTGTTATCGTTTCTAGCCATCGATTTGCGCGGGTTGCTGAGCCACGCCATGAAGGCGCCGCTGGCCACCGCCGGGTTGCTGGCGGTAAAAACCGTATTGATGCCCCTGGCGGTATTCGCTTTTTTTCATCTGCTCTGGCCCGGGTATGAACTCGCCGGCTTGCTTGTGGCCGGGGCATCGACCGCGGTCCTGGCGCCGTTTTTCGCGAACCTGTTTGGTGCCGATATCGTCCTGACCGCCGGGGTGGTGATTCTTTCATCGTTGGTATTGCCATTCACGTTGCCGCCTCTGGTGGCGGCCCTTGCCGGTCAGGCCATGGAAGTGGGGCTGATGCCCATGATTCGGATGCTGGCGCTGATGATCTTCGTTCCTGCCTTTCTCGGCCGGGCCTGTGCCAGATGGTTGCCGCGCACGACCGAATGGTTGCTGGGGAGCAGTTATCCCTTGTCGCTGGTAGCTGTCGGAGTTACCAACGTCGGAGTGTTTTCCCGCTATTCGAGATTTTTCCTTGAACAACCGGGGCAGGCCCTGGAAGCCATGCTCGCCGGAGGGGTCATGGTGGCCTGTCTGATGATCCTGTTGTCTTGGGCCTGTCGCCGAGTGGTTGCCGAACTTCGAGCTACCTCCCTGGTATGTCTGCTGTTTCCCAATTACATCCTGATCCTTGCTTTCAGCTGCGAGTTTTTCGGACCGCGCGAGGCAACTTTTGCCGCTACCTACAGCGTACCGTTTTTTCTGCAATTGCTGTTTTTAAGAAAAGTTGCCGCTCTGGGTTCCTGATGGGGGTTCGCAAAAAGGGGCTGCCGCAAATCAGTCAATGACCGTGACTCTGGTGATGACGACCGGCTCCATAGGCACATTCTCGTATCCCTCTTTGTTTCCGACAGCCACCCTTTCGATTTCATAAACCACATCCATGCCATCCACGACCTGGCCGAAAACGGCATAACCATACACCGCCGGATTCAGACCGGCGTGGTCGAGGTCGCGATTGTCTTCCGTGTTGATGAAAAACTGCGCGCGTGCGCTGTCGATATCTTCGGTTCGGGCCATGGCGATGGTGCCGGTTCTGTTCCTCAGCTTGTTGCGGGCTTCGCTGGCAATCGGTTCCCTGGTCGGCTTCTCTGTCATGTCGGGAGTCAGCCCCCCGCCTTGAATCATGAAACCTTTGATGACGCGATGGAAAACAGTGCCGTCATAGTGGCCGCTTCGGGCGTAGTTCGTGAAATTTTCGACGCTCAAGGGGGCCTTGACGATATCGAGTTCCAGAAGGATTTCGCCAAAGTCTGTTTCCATCTGGATCAAGGGATTCGAGACACTCATGTTTTGGGTACCTTTGCTGTTGTCGGGATGATCGGATACGGGCGTGTCAGTGCGGGATTATAGAGTAATTGCAGGTTCGGAAAAAACAAAAATGTCCACGATCGCCGTCCTTTTGGGAAATCCCGATTTTGGGTGCGGCCTGTGGCGGTACCATGTCTATGTGGAATCGCTCCTCTGGGGATGCTTTTTGCTGTCAAGAATATGCAACAGAGCCAAAAGGGGGTGGCGCCACAGCAGGCGCGGACCGGCGTACCGCATAACCTTGCGGAGCTCGGCCCGGTCCCGGGAGGCATGGCAGTTGTGGGGGCACCGGACGCAAACCGGTTTGGCGTTTTCGAAAGGGCAGAAATCGAGTCGCTCCCATGTATGCTCAAGCAGTTTCCGGCAGGCCGGGCACAGGGATTTTTTGCCTCCGTGGTGCGCCTTGCAATAGAGTCGAAGCATGCAGGCCAGTGTTTGCTTTTCCCTACGAATGCGGTTGGACCAGATGGCTGGGGTCATGTGACTGCAATCTCGAAAGTAAAACCGACGTTGCCGGACCAGGTGTTGCGGAGACGATGCTGCGAGAATAATGTTTCATATCATGATGCGGCGTAAAAACACAACGTTTCCTCAGGCTTGGAATGCGAACGGATATTGCTTGTCGGATGGTTGGCGGGGCGGGCCATTTTACCGTTTGACAAGCTGAAAGGGCGTGGTTCAATTGACAACGTTGTGGGTTGTTTTTTCGTCGGAAACGACCTTTTCCCGCGATTTCTGCGTCGGTCTGCTCCCCCTTGTATGGGCGGCGCAGCAGCTACGCCTGCATGCAAGGGCTTGATTTTTTAGGGCCTTGGGAAAATTGCCCGTTTCCTACATGAATACTACGCTGTGTCCCTCCGATATTCCGGGCGGACACGAGTTGAGCGTTCAAACATGTTCAATGGGGTGAGTACATGCATATCAATGAAGTGCGGGCCCGCGCCAAGGCATTGGGCCTCAAAGGTGTCGGAAAAATGCGCAGAGCGGACATTATCCTTCAGATTCAGCGGGCGGAGAACCATACGGCTTGTTTCGGTTCCGGGCAGCGCAAATCCTGTCCTTATGAGGATTGCTGCTGGCGGGAGGATTGTTTGAAAATCTGACATTTCCAGGCAGATAACGACCATCATGGCCATTTTTGGGGCTGGGAAAATACCTTGCCGATCCATGCGGCCCGGTCGCGCATCGCTGCATCTTCGATTTTCCTGCGAAAGGCTCCGCCGGCAGCGACAAAGGTGGCAAGGTTTTTCAGGGCTGTTCTGAAATCCTCGATCATTTCGGCCGGTCCGGACAGTTGATCCAGAATTTCTCGCACGGACAATAGTTCCGTCTTGAGTCTATTCTGAAAGGATGCGTCGAAATCCCGAGGAAACTCTGCATAAAACTCATGCAGGTGTGAGCGAAGCAGCTCAAAAATTCCCTCGCTGAAGGGGGTTTTCCATTCCAGGCCGTATTCCAGGGCCCGCACGATATGTCGCTCGGTGATCCGCTCGGGAGATATAACCTCCGACGCTACCAGATACAACACGATGATAGGGCTCATGCCCAGTCTGCAGAGCTTTTCCTCGGTGAGGTTTTCCACGCTGAAACCGTCCTTTCGCATTCCTAAAATCAGTTAACCGTTCAATCGCCAGCCAGCCGGGCAGAGTCGTTGCAGAGGTCCCGGGGTATGGAATGAGCAAGGACCGGGCCAAAAAAAAGGGAGCGCACATTCCAACCGTTGCAGCTCCCTTTGCAAAAATTCATGTCTCTTTGTCAGGTTACGTTCAGCCGCCGCGTTTGCGTCCCCGCCAATCGTTGATGCTCCATTGCAACTGGGTCCACATGCCGCGCAGCAATGAGAGTTCGTCTCTGTCGATGCCGGCCTGGTGGATGATGCGTCGAAGACGATTCATCACGGCGGCAGGACGGCTGGGGTTAAGAAAGGCGATCCGGGTCAGAACCTGCTCCATCTGGGCGAACAAACCTTCGAGCTCAGCCTGGGGCAAGTGAGGAACTGGTGCCGGTTCGGCGTCGGTTTTGAGACGAGGTTGCCTGGTGAATTCATAAAGAAAGACCAGCACTGCCTGGGCCAGGTTCATGGAGGCGATATCCGGGGCGGTGGCGATGGCCGCGCTGTGGGTGCATGAGGATACTTCGTCGCTGGTCAGGCCCGAATCCTCACGGCCAAATACCAGTCCGATGCGTTTCTGCGGCGGCAGATCGGCGGCCAGACAGGCTGCATCCGCGACGTCGAGCAAAACGCCGCGCAGTTTTCCCGGCCGGCGGGTTGCGGCTATCGCCATCGGCAAATCGGCCACGGCCGAAACGAGGTCGGTATAGAGTCGGGCGCTGCCGAGTAAAGGTGCTGCCCGCACGGCAAATTTGCGGGCCTCGGGGTGCAGGTGCTGGCATGGATTGACCAGGCGCAGGTCATCGACACCAAAATTGCCCATGGCACGGGCCACCATACCGATATTCCCCGGGCTCTGCGGCTCGACGAGGACAATACTGATCCGTTTTGACAATGCAGAATTCATAACCTGCAGGATACCCTAAAGCCGAAATCTCAAGAAGTCCCTTTTTTAAATGTCATCGATGACCAGATCCGGAAACCGAAGGCGGTGGGCAAGGCATAAGACGGCGGGCCGGGTATGATTTATTCAAGAGCCGGGGCAGCAGGTTGGATGAAGTTGCCTGGCGCACGGAGCGGATGTCCCGTCGCCATTGTCACGCGCCTCACGTTTCGTGAGCCGTTTACGAAGGTGTTTTCGAAGCGGTAAATTGCGGGGTATGTACCCCGGATCCGGGCGGCAGTTGCATGAAGAGCGAATTCACCGACGATGTTATTCGCCGGGTAATCTCAAAACTGGAAGTCTGGCAGAGTCTGGGACGCTGAAGAAGGGCGATTGCGCGTTGCCGGGGCATGGGCTTTGCTGGTTTTGCCGACGCCCCGCCTGTCCGTCGGGTCCCGCGTGGCTTATCGAATTGCGACTTTTCGGCATGACGTTTTTGCCAGAGTCTCGCCGGCGAGGTCCCAGTCGACGATGACGGCGGTTGAGGTCGGTGCGCTGAAAGTGAGCAGTCGACGTCCATCCTTGGCAACCACGCTTTCCGCTGCCGTGAAATCGAGGGTAAGATCGACTCCCGAGCGGTTGCAGACGATGAGTGGCAGGCCGGTGTCCAGCGAACAACGTTCCCATTCTCCATCGGGCCCATGAAAGCCGGGAGCCCAGGCTGCACTCGAAACAAGCAGCCTGGCTCCCTGTTTTTTCAAATGCCGGGCGATGCCGGGAGAAAAAGCATCTCCGCAGATCATGATTCCCACCATGCCGATCGGCGCAACCGAAATGGGGCAGGCTCGCTCGGCCGGATGGGACCAGGCTTCCGATCCCTTGCGCAATGTATTGATTTTTCGGTGTCGGCCGATGATTTTTCCATCAGAGATGACAAATACCGAGTTAAACAGGTTGCCGGTTTGCTCCTCACGCTCCGGGTGACCGAGGAAGACGGTCATACCTAGATCTGCCGTAAGCCGGCAAAGCTCTGCCATCCAGGGGTCCGGCTGTGGTTTGATCCAATCGGTGCCTATGCGGTCGGCAAAGGTATAGCCGCATACGCAAAGTTCCGGCGTGATGACCCATTGCGCACCCCGCGAAGCCGCGGCCTGGATTCCGCGGACCACCAAGCTCCGGTTTCCCGGCACATCGCAGGGGGCCGGAGCGAGATGTAAAAAAGCGATGCGAAGCATGTTTCGATCATCAGGTCCCATGTCATTACTTCCCTGCCGCAAAGAGGTTGTGGTTTTTCAGTCCCCGGCTCAGCTTGTCGCGGAGGGTATCTTCCCCCGAGGATCGCGTCAATGTCTGAAATGTTTCGCTGTCAAAATTTCAAATATGCTAAAATTGAACTATAAGCATAAATGGAAGCCCTGGCGGCTGGAAAGGATAGAGGTTATGAAAAAAAATTATGAATGTGAACGATGCGGTGTCGTAACCGATAATCGTGATCATCTCTGTGTCCCCAAATCCGTGGACAATATACACAGTTATTGCGGCTTTGCAGGAGACGTTGCGAATATGTGTGACAGCATAAGGGAAAAAGCCGCATATACCTGCGTTACCTGCGGTCGCATGGCGGAGAAGGCCGAGATGATCTGCGAGACAATCAAGTTGCACTGAATTGATAACCCCTTATACTTTTGTGCTAAGGAGAAGGGGACAGGCATACAGCCTGTCCCCTTTTGTCGCATGCAGGACCGAGACATTCAGTATGGTGAGAAGGCAATATCGTCACCTTCGTGAAGCTCGGCATCCAGCGTGCTTTCCTTGTAATTTATGAAAATCAGCTTAATGTTGTCCGGTGTCAGATCGAGCTTCTCGGCAAGATCTTTGGCGGTAGCTCCGGCAGGCAAATCGTACTGCATACTGTCGTGGGGATCGCAGACGTTTTCCTTGGACAGGTCAAGCAGACATTTGACGCGTACGTTCATGATGCCGTACACCTCCTTTCGCATTTACTCCCACTCTCTTCAGTTTAGCATCTGGCATGGGCTGGCGCAAAATCTCTGCAGGCCGGAAGGAAAAGCGGTTCTTTTCAGGCCTGTCTCCTTTTTGATAGGCATCGATCTTGCTTCATTAGAGGTGGTTTTTGATAATTAGTTGTATTTTTGACGTTGAGTGCAGGGCGACATTCTTTGATCTTGCACAAGGGGGGGTGTGGTGAAAAAAGTATTGGTCGCAGAAGATTCCGGTTTTTTCGGTCGCATGTTGAAGAAAAAGCTGGAGGCGGAGACAGGAGCTCAGGTCTGTTGGGCGCAGACGATGCAAGAGGCCTGTCAATTTATTGAAGAGCAGCCGGATGGTTTTGCCGCAGGCATCGTTAATTTTCACCTGCCGGATGCACCCGGCGGAGAGATTGTCACAAAGCTTGGGGAACGGAATGTTCCGGTGATCGTATTTACCAGCGTTGTCAATAAACAGATTCGCGACAGGATATGGGAAAAGAAGGTTGTCGACTACGTATATAAGGAAGGTGCTCAAAGCCTCGATTACCTGGTTTCTCTGCTCAACCGTCTCGAAAGGAATCGCCACATCAAGGTTATGGTCGTGGACGATTCCGATATGCAGCGGCAGGTTATGGCCGACCTGTTGCGCGTGCACCGCTACCAGGTGCTGGAAGCGGCGGACGGCAAAGAGGCCCTTGAGCTGTTGGCGGAACATCCGGATGTCAAACTGGTTGTCAGCGATTTCCATATGCCTCACATGGACGGTTTCGAACTGACGCAAACCATTCGCAAAAGTCATTCCCGCCAGGACCTGGCCATCATAGGCATTTCGGCTCTTGGAGATAACGTCATGGCGGCTCGTTTTCTCAAATGCGGGGCGAACGATTTCATCATCAAGCAGCATTTTTTGACCGAGGAGTTTTATTGTCGGGTTTCCCAGAGCATCGAAAATCTGGAAAATATCCAGGCCATCCGCAAGGCCGCCGTCACCGACTTTCTCACCGGCGTTTCCAATCGTCGTTTTCTTTTTGACCATGGCGAGCGCATCTACAACCAGATGAGAAGCTCTTGCACCTCGCTTTGTTGCGCCATGCTCGATATCGACCATTTCAAAAAGGTAAACGATAATTACGGTCATCAGGCCGGCGACATGACGATCAAGCGGGTGGCCAAGCTTCTGCAGGAACAGTTGCCGGAATCCGGCATTGTGGCACGCATCGGGGGGGAAGAGTTCTGCGCCCTGGTGCCCGGCGGCAAGGACGAGGTTGTGGCGTTGTTTGAGCACATCCGCAAGGCCATATCGATACTTCCGGTATCCCTTTCATCCGACAATGAATCGATCCATATAACGGTCAGCGTCGGCATCAGTTCGGAACCGGGCCGCAACCTTCTCGACATGCTCAGCCGGGCCGACGCTTATCTCTATCAGGCCAAGAAAGAAGGGCGTGACAGGGTTGTGTGCTGATTCCCTTTTTCATCTGTGTCGGCAGCTTGCAAATCTGCAGCGGCTCGCTCAGCCGGAATGATATCGCAGCGGCGGTGAAAAAAGCGCTGGCGGGTCTGTTTTACGTGAACGGGGGGGAGTGCGAGATTCGGGAAAATTTCCTGCGCGCAGCGCGGAACAGCTCAGTAAGGTTTTGGGAGCCATAACGTGGGCAGAGTTTTGGCGGTACCGTCGGCCAGGGTCCATGCTGTGAAGAGGGTATCGGCGAACCCGCTTTCTTCACGGCATTGACCTTTTTCCTTGTTTTAAGCTATGATTTCGCTGTCCATCGGGCCTGCAGGGTCCGGTTTTTTTTCATCCACAGTACGAGGTTTCATAGTGAGCAAGAACCACCGCAAGGAAGTCGATCGCCGGCGTACATTCGGCATTATCAGCCATCCCGATGCCGGGAAAACGACCCTGACCGAAAAGCTGCTGTTGTTCGGCGGGGCCATCCAGATGGCCGGGGCTGTCAAAGCCCGCAAGGCGGCGCGTCATGCCACCAGTGACTGGATGGCCATGGAACAGGAACGCGGCATCTCGGTCACATCGTCGGTGATGAAGTTCAATTATCGCGATTACGAGATCAATCTCCTCGACACGCCGGGCCACCAGGATTTCTCCGAAGATACCTATCGGGTTTTGACGGCGGTGGACAGTGCTTTGATGGTTATCGACAGCGCCAAGGGGGTGGAAAACCAGACCCGGAAGTTGATGGAAGTATGCCGTATGCGCAATACCCCTATCGTGACCTTCATCAACAAGCTCGACCGCGAGGGACTGGAACCTCTGGACCTGCTCGCCGATATCGAAGAAACCCTGCAGATCGAGTGCGCCCCCCTGTCCTGGCCCATCGGCATGGGAAAGCGTTTCAAAGGGACCTATAACCTTTATCGTAAGCAGTTGCGTTTTTTTACACCCGGCCAGGAAACCCGGCACGGGGATATGCTGGTTATCGAAGATCTCAACGATCCGCAACTCGATGAATTGCTGGGCAGCCAGGCCGAGCAACTGCGCGAGGACGTCGAATTGCTGGAGGGGGCAGCTAATCCTTTCGACCCCGAAGAATACCTCAAAGGCAATCAGACGCCGGTCTTTTTCGGCAGCGCCATCAATAATTTCGGTGTTCAGGAAATGCTTGACGCGTTCGTCGAGCAGGCTCCGCCTCCGCGTCCTGCCGCCACCACGACCCGTGAAGTGTCTCCCTACGAAGAGGATTTTTCCGGTTTCGTCTTTAAAATCCAGGCCAACATGGATCCTGCCCATCGCGACCGCATTGCCTTTTTACGCATCTGCTCGGGAACATTCCATCGGGGCATGAAGGTCCGCCATCATCGCATCGGCAAGGACGTGAACATCTCCAACGCCACCATCTTCATGGCGCAGGATCGCACCAATGTTGAAGAAGCCTATCCCGGCGACATTATCGGCATTCATAACCACGGTACCATCAAGATCGGCGACACCTTTACCGACAAGGAACCCCTCAAGTTCACCGGCATCCCCAACTTCGCTCCGGAGCATTTCCGCCGCGTGCGACTGAAGAATCCCCTCAAGAGCAAACAGCTGGAAAAGGGGTTGATGCAACTCGCCGAGGAAGGTGCGGTACAGCTCTTCCGGCCGCTGCATAACACCGATTACATCCTCGGAGCGGTGGGGGTGCTGCAGTTCGATGTGATCATGGCGAGGCTTAAAGCAGAGTATGGTGTCGATGCGATTTATGAAGGGGTGGAATACGCTACGGCGCGCTGGGTGCAATGCGATGATCGCAAATTGCTTGAGGATTTCGAAAAGAAAAACACGATAAACCTGGCCCACGATGCCGAAGGCAACCTCGCTTATCTGGCTTCGAGCGAGTGGCGTCTGGGGCACACCATGGAACAATGGCCCAATATCGTTTTCAATAAAACCCGGGAACACAATTAGGCAGGGACGAGGCGCGAGGTTCGAGGTTCGAGGTGTGCGTGACGTGTAAACCGTGAGGCTAGTGATTCGTGATTAGTAAATGCCTTTTTGGGACCTGCCTTCTTCCCTTATGAAGCCGCCGGCGGGCGAAACAGGTGAAAAACTGAGCGCGGCGAGCTTATCGCAAATTATGACGTACTCTCAGCCTTTGATCCTTGTTACCCGGTATTGATGTGAACCTATCTTATTCCGACTTTCCTCCCTTTTCAGGCCCTTTTGCATCCAGCTCTCTGACCTTTTCGGCAAAATCCGTCATCGAATCCGCCATCCGCTCGATGAGGTTCGCCCAGTGGGAAAGGAATTCCTCGCCGGGCGGGGTGAGTCGATAGAGTCTGCGGGCCGGCCCGGCCCCGGATACATCCCAGTCGCTGCTGACATAACCGGCGGCTTCGAGTTGCCTCAGGGTGCGGTACAGGGCGCCGCGGTCGATAACGGTTTCTCCTATCGCATGTTCCGGCAGTTCGCCGGCCAACTGGTAACCGTGGGCCTGGCCGAATTTCTTCAAAAGGTAAAGCACCACCGGTTCAATGAAGCGGGGCAGATTGCCGAAACCGGCCTGGGGCCCTCCCCAGCCATGGCGACAGGGGCCTTTTCCGCGTGGCATGTATGTTCCTTTCTGCTGGACAATTCAAGCGAGGTAATCCTAAATCTTATCCAAACAATAAGAAAATTGCAAGCTTTGCCGATTTGGCCGGTCGGAAAACGAAAATTTACCCTTTCCCCTCTCTCGTCTCTCCATGTTTTGTGAAGACATTGTTTCTTTTTATTGCCGACCAATAACCTCACGAATTCCCGACAGCGCAACGCCTCCTCGACGACTGAATATCATCAAGGAGAAAAAATCACCCATTTGGGGGATGGATTTGAATTTATTATTGGCCTAACTTAACGGTTGTTTTGCACCCCTTGTGGTTTCTCCGTGAGTTTTTTCATTTATTCCGAAGGAGGAGAATAACTTTGAAATTTCGATCCATTCAAATGAAAATCACCATGCTGGCCGGTTGCTGCCTGGTGCTTACAGCCGGCGCCATTATCCTCAATTCGGCTATAACCCTTCGCGAGCAGACCATGAGAGTTGCGGAAAGTCGTGCCCAGGCCGCCGCAGAAGAGTATGCCGGCGAAATCCTTTCGAAGTTTGAAGATGCGCTGGCTTTTACCCGTGGGCTGGCCTCTGTTTTGGGGGCGACAAAAAATCGTATCATGCCGATTCAACTCGATCGTTATGAAGCTCAAGCCATGCTGCGCGAGTCTTTCCTGCAGAGTCCGCAGTTTTTTGGCGGCGGGACCGCCTGGGAACCCGACGCTTTTGACGGCAGGGATGCGGAGTATGTCGGAGATGAGAACTACGATGCCTCGGGGCGCATGATTTCCTATTGGTATCAGGATGATGAGAATGGCCTCAAATACGATATTCTGGTCGACTATGACAATCCGCAGGCGGGCACTTGGTATTTTATGCCCAAAAGGTTGCGGCATGAAGTCCTTACCGAGCCGTATTCCTATCCCGTCGGCGGTGTCGAGGTTCTCATGTCCACTGTCGCCTCTCCCATCTTGGTCGACGGCACCTTTTACGGGGTGACGACCGTCGATTTCACTCTCGATTTTCTTCAACATCTGGCCGATGACGACACCCTTTACAACGGTGCCGGAAAAACGGCCATTATCACCAACGGCGGAACGGTTGCGGGGATGACCGGTGTTCCCGAAGCCGGCGGCAAACCCTGGGCCGATTATGATGCCGCGGGGGCGGTCTATTACGACCGTCTCATGGCGGGGGAAACGGTCCTCGATTGGAGCAAGCGAGGGCTGGAGGTGTTCGTGCCTCTGAACCTCGGTGAGACAGGTACGCCCTGGTGGGTGCATGTCATGGTTCCCCGGGAAGTGGCGCTGGCGAATGTCTCATCGGTCATGTGGCATCAGATCGGCATCGGTGGAATATGCATTATCGCAGCTTTGCTGTTGCTGTGGGGGATAGCCCGCAGTCTCGCGATGCCGATCCGCAAGGGGGCGGCGATGGCCAAAGAAATTGCCCGAGGCGATCTGTCCCGCCGCCTGATGTTGAACCAGGAAGACGAAGTCGGCATGCTGGCCTGTGCCTTGAATGACATGGTCGAGTCCCTTCAGCAGAAGGCCGAGCTTGCCGAAGCTATTTCCAGGGGGGAGTTGGATATCGAGGTTCCGCTGGCATCCGAAAAAGACCAACTCGGCAAAGCCCTGCAATGCATGACCGAAAACCTCAATGATCTCCTGGCTCAGGTGCAGGTAGCCGGAGAACAGATCATGACGGGGGCATCGCAGATTTCCGATGCCAGTCAGTCCCTGTCCCGGGGAGCCACCGAATCGGCGGCGTCCATGGAGGAAATATCGGCATCCATGACGCAATTGACCTCCCAAACCACCAATAACGCGGAGTACGCCGAACAGGCCAAGAGTCTGTCCCTGAGCAGCAAACAGGGTGCGGAACAGGGGGATGCCCTGATGACCGAGATGGTGAACGCCATGAGGGACATAGAGATTTCCGGCAAGGACATTTCCAAAATAATCAAGGTTATAGACGATATCGCCTTCCAGACCAATCTGCTTGCCTTGAATGCCGCCGTTGAAGCGGCCCGTGCCGGTCAACACGGCAAGGGGTTCGCTGTTGTGGCCGAAGAGGTCCGCAACCTGGCCGCGCGCAGCGCCAAGGCGGCCCACGAAACATCGGATCTGATCGAAAGTTCCGTGCTCAAGACCCACAATGGGGCGGAGATCGCACAGAGAACGGCCGCCGCGCTGGCCGAAATCGTCGCCGCCACGACCAAGGTTTCCGATCTGGTGGCCGAGATCACCGCAGCCTCCAAAGAACAATCGCAAGGCATTCAGGAAATCAATCAGGGGTTGGAACAGATCGAGAGCGTGACGCAGCAAAACACCGCGAATGCCGAAGAAACAGCCGCATCCACGGAAGAACTGTCCGGTCAGGCCCTGCAGATGAATCGGATGCTCGAAAAGTTCAAGATTAAAAAAACTGCGTTCGGCAGGCAGGTTGAAGCCCCCACGCGGGACGAGATCCTGAAATTGCCTGGAGATACCGCATAAACAGCGCATCCGAGTTCAGGAGGTTTCGAAACACAAGGCCATCTCTTCGGAGGTGGCCTTTTTTCGTCCTGGTGAGCGAGAAAAAGGTAGGCCGGCAATATCCGAATTTGCTATCTTTTGTTTTTTCCGAATCATTCTCCTTTTGTGTCATCAGGTTGCAATGACGCTGAAATGAAGGCACAGATACGCTCGTTTTCGAAAGCCCCGGTATGGAAAGGGAGTTATCCGAAGTGACCACGAAAAAAGAAATGCGTTCTCGCAGGATTCGTATAAAGAATGCACTGCAAGCTTCCCGGGCAACGACCGGTATGTGCGTGTGCGGCTGGGCGCGCACGGTACGGCGCGGTAAGGAAGTGACTTTTATCGCCTTGAACGACGGTTCCTGCCTGGCCAATCTGCAGGTGGTGCTTACCCCCGAAATGGACGGGTTCGAATCGGCATCGCGTTGCGGCACCGGCGCGGCATTGCATGTCGAGGGAGATCTGGTTGTCTCGCCCGCCGCAGGACAGAGTTGGGAACTGCACGCCCGAAAGATTAAGATTCTGGGGGATACCGACAGCGACTATCCTTTGCAGAAAAAGCGCCACAGCTTCGAATTTTTGCGATCCATAGCCCATCTGCGACCGCGTGCCAACACTTTCAGTGCCGTGTTTCGCATGCGCAGCGCCCTGTCCTTCGCTATCCACCGGTTCTTCCGTGAGCGGGGATTTCTCTATGTGCACACGCCGATCATTACCGCCAACGATTGCGAGGGGGCGGGAGAGGTGTTCCGTGTCACGACCCTGTCGCCGGAGCAGCCCCCTTTGGCGGAAGGGGACGTCGACTGGCGGCAGGATTTTTTCGGAGAAAGGACCGGGTTGACGGTCAGCGGCCAATTGCAGGGAGAGATGTTTGCAACGGCCTTTTCCGATATCTATACCTTCGGTCCCACTTTTCGTGCGGAAAATTCCAATACCAGCAGACATGCGGCTGAGTTCTGGATGATCGAGCCGGAAATGGCCTTTGCCGATCTGGCGGACGATTGCGCATTGGCAGAGGATTTTCTACGTTACCTGGTTCGTTTCGTTCTGGAGGAGTGTGCCGAGGACCTGACCTTTTTCCATCAGCGTATCGAGTCCGGGCTCATCGACAAACTCGAAAAACTGGCCGGGGCGGATTTTTCCGTCATGTCCTACAGCGAAGCCGTCGAGCGCCTGCAAAATGCCTCGACAGCCTTCGAATTTCCCGTCGCTTGGGGTGAGGACCTGCAATCGGAGCACGAACGTTACCTGACCGAGCAGGTGGTTGGCGGGCCTCTTTTCGTCACCGATTATCCGGCCGATATCAAAGCCTTCTATATGCGAAACAACGATGACGGACGCACGGTGGCGGCCATGGATCTGCTGGTGCCGAGGGTCGGTGAAATTATAGGCGGCAGTCAGCGCGAGGAGCGTTTCGAAGTGCTGGAGGGAAAGATGCGCAAGACCGGCATCGAACCGCAGAACCTGCGCTGGTATCTCGATACCCGGCGCTGGGGCAGTTGCCCTCATGCCGGTTTCGGTCTCGGTTTCGAGCGTTTGCTGATGTATGTGACCGGCATGGAGAATATTCGCGACGTGATCCCGTTTCCGCGGACGCCGGGCAATGCACGGTTTTAGTTTTTTAAAATCATAGGACCTATACGCCTTATACATACCTATAAGTCCCATGAATTTTAAACGAATCTACCGATCGAAGGGAAACAAGGATGGTGAAATACAAGGTGGTGGAGACCACCCTGGTGACGGACGATACCCTGGAGGAGATCCTTAACGAGTGGAGCGCTAAGGGCTGGCACTACGATGGCATGCAGTTCGCCATGCGGGAGGCCAGCAAACGGCCCGCCATGGCGTTTGTGCTATTTACCCGGGAGGGGGCGAAAGATTCGTGAAAGGTCAGTCGTCCCAGTCTTCCTCGTCGCGGTAGATGATGGTTTTTTTGGGATCCGAGGACGGCGTGGCTCCGCACAACTCGCACATCGGTTCCACCGGTTCATCATCGAGAACCTCTTCGTAGGTCAGCTCAATCGGTTTGCCGGTGCAGGTGCAGTACCATTTGCGATAGACGGTCATGGTGCCTCCTTGTCGCATGGTGTTGCGATCCCCGGCCCGCTCCGGGCCACATCTTCATGGTACCGTTAACTATAGCAGAAAGGCAAAGAGGCTGCTGGGAGACAGGTGTGCCCCTCGCTCCTTGCCCGCCTGTGGCGGGTTCCCTCCGTAGTACAGCCGCCGTGGGGGGCGGAAAAGATTCGCTGCGCTCAGTTTCCCGCCTTATCACCCATCGTCTGTACTCCTCCGGCTGCGTCACAGGGGGACTTAATGCCCAGAAGCGAAAAAGGCTGCAGGATATATGCAGCCTTTTTCGCTCGAACTTCGTTTTTCAGAAGGTGCTTTTTTAATAGGTCAATCCGGTTTTTTTGCGCACCTTGCGCATGATCTTGGAAGCGGCGTAGCGGGCTTTCCGGGCCCCTTCGGCCAGAATGCTGCGCAGGTGCTCCTTGTCGGCCAGCAGTTCTTCCCGGCGTCGGGTATAGGGGGCGAAAAAGTCCCGCACAGTTTCGAAAAGTTCCTGCTTGACTTCGCCGTAGCCGAGCCCGCCGGCCAGGTAGCGCTGGCGCAGGGCCTGCTCCTGCTGCTTGTCCAGAAACAGACGATAGATCTGAAAGACGTTGCAGGTATCCGGGTTTTTCGGGGCTTCGACAGGCGTGGGGTCGGTGACGATACGCATGATCTGTTTGCGCAGAGCCTTGTCGTCGAGGAACAGATCGATGGTGTTTTTGTAGCTTTTGCTCATCTTCTGCCCGTCGAGACCGGGAATGGTGGCGAGTTCGTCGTCGATGTCCGGTTCGGGGACCACCAGCACATCGCCATATTCGTTATTGAACTTGATGGCGATGTCCCGGGCCACTTCCAGATGTTGTTTCTGATCTTTGCCCACCGGCACCCGTTCCCCGCCGAATATCAAAATGTCGGCAGCCATCAGCACCGGGTAGGCAAACAGGCCGTGGTTGGGGGCAACGCCCTTGGCCACCTTGTCCTTGTAGCTGTGGCAGCGTTCCAGCAGCCCCATGGGAGTGAAGTTGGACAGGACCCAGGTCAGTTCCTGGACTTCCGGCAAGTCGGACTGTACCCAGAACACGCACTTCTCGGGGTCGAGTCCCAGCGCCAGGAAGTTGGCAGCCGCTTCAAGGGTGCCCTTGGCGAGTGCTTTGCCGTCAGCCACGCTGGTCATGGCGTGATAGTTGGCGATAAAGCAGAACAGCTCATGGTGCTGCTGGTAATCGATCATTTTTTTCATCATACCGAAGTAGTTGCCCAGGTGCAAAGAGCCGGAAGGCTGGATGCCGGAAAGAACGCGCATGGGAGGTACCTCTTCCATTGTAAAAAAGATTGAAACCGGCTGAAGATCAAAGGTCGAAGGGCAGTCGTTGTATGCCGGCCTTCGCAGGTTTTCAGGGAGTTTCAGCCTGTTGGCGAAAAAAAAAGCCGCGGTCCTGCGGCCGCGGCTTTTGCTGTTCAGTGCATCCGCGGACCGGTCGGTCCGCGACGCTCAATGCCGTTGACAGGCGCGCGAACCGAAAACAGGCTCGGTCCAGCGCCACCAAAGGCGATCGGTCAGGTTTTGCTGTTCGCTCATTGTTGTCATGATTCGAGAAAATAGCAATTTACGCTCATGCCGTCAACGGTGAAAATCACCTGTTTCCCTGCATGGAGCCAGCCAGTTGCAGCAACTGGGACAACTCGATGCCGCTGTCCTTAAGAATTTCCATGAAAACGGGAAAGAGTTGCAGTAAAAAGCCACTGTCCTGCATGGCGTCCCGGGCCAAGTCCGGCAGGGTCTCGAGGATAAAGGCCTTTTTTTCTTCCGGGCTCAGGTTGGATACGGCCTGTTTGATCTGTTCGACGGTCATGTGGGGTACGGCTCCTTGTTTCGCTGTGAATTGGATGGTTGTCAGTTTTGCCCGAAGGCGACCTTGTAGACATCGCGGTAATCCCGGGCGAAATGAACATGCAGATCTTCCCGCAGGTGATCCGGCAGTTCCTCGAATTCCTTGCGATTGGCTTTCGGCAGGATCACGGTTTTGAGCCCGATGCGTTTCACGGCGATGATCTTCTCCTTGACGCCGCCGATGGGAAGCACCTTGCCGGTCAGGGTAAGTTCGCCGGTCATGCCGAGCTTTTTGATCACCGGCTGGCCGGTGATCATGGACAGCAATGCGGTGGCCATGGTGACACCGGCCGACGGACCGTCCTTGGGGGTGGCGCCGGCCGGTACGTGCAGATGCACGAAGTGTTTGTCGAAAAATTCCGGGTCCGCGCCGTATTCTTCGAGGTGCGCCATGACATAAGAATAAGCGATATCGGAACTTTCGACCATGACCTTGCCGAGCTGACCGGTCTGTTTGAAACCTTTGTTTTTGCTCGGCATGGCAGTGGCTTCGATCTGCAGGGTGGCCCCGCCCATGCTGGTCCAGGCCAGCCCGGTTACCACGCCCGGGACCTCCTCGAAAACCTCTTCTTCGGTAAAAATCGGTTTGCCGAGGATGGTCTCCACGTCTTTTTTGGTCACGGTGATTTTGTCGGTGCGCCCCTGGGAAAATTCCATGGCGGCGTAACGCATGATCTTCTTGATGCGGTTTTCCAGGGTGCGTACCCCGGCTTCACGGGCATAGCCGTCGATGATGGCTCGCAGGGCATCCTTGCGGATGGTGATCTGGCTTTTTTGCAGACCGTGGTTTTCCAGCGCCTTGGGGATCAGGTAACGGCGTGCGATCTCCAGCTTCTCCTCGAGGATGTAGCCGGCCAGGCGGATGACCTCCATGCGGTCCAACAGCGGCGCCGGAATGGTGTCGAGCTGGTTGGCGGTGGCCACGAACAGTACGCTGGACAGATCGAAAGGGACGTCCAGATAGTGGTCGCGGAAGGTGCTGTTCTGCTCCGGATCGAGTACTTCCAGCAGCGCAGAGGCCGGATCGCCCTGGAAGGAGGCGCCGACCTTGTCGATTTCATCGAGCATCAGTACCGGATTGGCGGTCTCGGCGCTCTTCATGGCCTGGATGAAACGGCCCGGCATGGCACCGATGTAGGTGCGGCGATGCCCCTTGATTTCGGCTTCATCGCGCATGCCGCCGAGGGAGAAACGGTAGAAGTTGCGGTTAAGGGCTGCGGCGATGCTTTTGCCGATGGAGGTCTTGCCGACCCCCGGCGGTCCGACAAGACACAGAATGGAGCCGGAAATATCCCCTTTGAGCTTGCCTACGGCGATAAATTCGAGAATCCGGTCCTTGACATCCTTGAGACCGTAATGATCCCGGTCGAGAATGCGTCGGGCGCGGGCGATGTTGTAATTGTCCTTGCTGTGCTTGCCCCAGGGCAGAATGGTCAGCCAGTCGAGATAGTTGCGCGACACATTGTATTCCGGCGAAGATGGTTCGATGAGCCGAAGCTTTTCGATTTCCTCGTCGATGGCTTTTTGCGCTTCCGCGCTGAGAGTCAGATCTTTCAGCCGCTTCTCGAACTTTTCGATTTCGCTGACCTTACCCTCTTTTTCGAGGCCGAGTTCTTTTTTGATGGCCTTGAGCTGCTCGCGCAGAAAGAATTCCCGTTGCTGGGCGCTGACCTTTTGTTCGATCTGTTTGGAAATCTTGGTCTGCAGTCGCGAGACTTCAAGTTCCTTTTTCAGCAGTACCAGCACTTTGTCGATGCGTTTGCGAACATCGAGGGTTTCGAGGATTTCCTGCAGCAACTGACCGTCGCCGGAGGTAAGGTTGGCGGCAAAGTCGGTCAATCGGCCGGGATCGTCCATGCTCTGGCGGTTGAGGAACATCTTGATCTCTTCGCTGTAGAGCGGGTTGATCTGGACCAGTTCCTTGAGGGCGCTGATGATGGCCATCGAATAGGCTTTCAGTTCCGGGTTGACCGAAAGCTCCGTAGCATAATGGTATTCGACCCGCGCGAACAGGCCTTGCTCGGTTTCGGAAAGTTCGACGATGGAGAAACGCTCCAGACAATTGACCAACAGGTGGATGCTGTCGTCATCGGAGTGCAGAACCTTCATGACGCGCCCAACCACCCCGATGTGATGCAGGTTCTCCGGGCTGTCCGGTTCCTCTATTTCTTTTGCCAGCACCAGTCCCATCATTTTTGAGGGGGTGTCGACGGCGCGTTTGGCCAGGGCAACATGTTGGTCGCCGGTAAAGACCATCGGCGTCAGGATACCGGGAAAGGCCGGCCGCGGGCGCAGGGGAATGATCGGCAGGGTACTCGGCAGGACATCCGTGGCAACCACCAGGCCATCCTCGGTTTTTTCGACGGAAGCGGCGTTTTCGGCATCGTCGGAATTGAAATTGGCCTCTATGGTCTTGTCGTGATCTTCTTCCATTTTGTCCCGGTCGTCAGTCATGGTCAGATCTCCTTGTATTTTTAGGAATATAACTGGAAACCTAATCATTTAACCTGCGGTTGTCAACTGTCGGACAGGGACACTTTTACGGATTTTCGAAGGTGCAACCTACCGATACCCGTCGTTGCCGTCCGAGGCGGTTGTTCTTGGTTTCGAAGGCCTTCGCGTCGATTGCTTTTTGATAACGCGTGGGATAAGGTTGACACTGTATCGTGTTGGAAATTCATGCAGTCTGGTGGCCGTCCGGCAGCCGGGCCGGGCACCATGACTTTTTTATATGGGAAACGAGCAATTATTTGTCGTGGCAGGGAAATTAAGGGCTTGCGCGGAGGCGTACATCGATACGCCGCACAAGCAAGGCCGCAAATTGAAGCTACCACGGCGGAAAAAGGCCGTTTCCGGATGAAAACCAGTTCATGACGAGGAATTCGAATCCATGACCGACCAGCCGCAACGCATTTATCTTATCGATGGTTCCTCCTATATTTATCGGGCCTATTTCGCCATCCGACAGCTATCCAACTCCAAGGGCGTGGCGACGAATGCCGTATTCGGCTTTACCAATATGCTGCTCAAGGTGATGCGCGAAGAGAATCCCGATCATCTGGCGGTAATCTTCGATGCCAAAGGACCGTCCTTTCGCAAGGAGATTTATCCCGAATACAAGGCCAACCGTTCCGCCATGCCCGAAGATCTGCGTCCGCAGATCCCTCTCATCAAGGAAGTGGTCCGAGCTTTCAACATGCCAGCTCTGGAACTTGCGGGCTACGAGGCGGACGATATCATCGCCACCCTTGCGCGTCGTTTCGCCGGACGGGGCATGGCGGTGACCGTCGTTACCGGTGACAAGGATCTGATGCAGATCGTCGGCGAACAGGTGCGTTTGCTCGATACCATGAAGGACAGGGCGACGGGGCTGTCCGAAGTCGCCGCCCGGTTCGGGGGCACTCCCGACAAGGTGGTGGAAGTGCAGGCCCTGGCCGGCGACAGTTCCGACAATGTTCCGGGTGTGCCCGGCATCGGCGAAAAAACCGCACGCGAGCTCATCGCGAAATTCGGCACCCTGGAGAATCTTCTGGACAATATCGACCAGGTATCCGGAAAAAAACGTCAGGAAAACCTGCGTCAGTACGGCGAACAGGCGCGTCTGTCGAAACAGCTGGTACGCTTGGTTGATGATCTCCCCCTGGAGGTCGATTACGATAACTTCGCCATCAGTGAGCCGAACCGTGAAGCTCTGACCGATCTGTTCAAGAAGCTGGAATTCCACAAACTGCTGCAGGAGTTTTCCAGCGACGAGCGGGCCGATGGGCAGAATTACCGGGCGGTGCTTACCGAAACGCAACTCGATGAGCTGGTCGAGGCTTTGAAAAAAGCGGGGCGTTTCGCCTTCGACACGGAAACCACCAGTCTCGAAGCGGTGCGCGCGGACCTGGTCGGGATATCCTTTGCAACCCAGCCCAAAGATGGCTGGTACATTCCGTTGGGACACCGCTATCTTGGGGCTCCGGATCAGCTCGACCGCAGTCTGGTGCTGGAGAAGCTGCGTCCTCTGCTTGCAGATCCCCAACTGGCCAAGATCGCCCAGAACGCCAAATACGACATGCTGGTGTTGCGTCGTGCCGGCGTCGAAGTGGCGGGACTGGGTTGTGACACCATGCTCGCATCCTACCTCGCCAATCCGGGTGCCAAGTCTCACGGTCTCGACTCTCTGGCCTCGGAACTGCTCGGTTACCGAACCATCAGTTACGCCGAGATGACCGGCAAGGGCAAAAACCGGATCGGTTTTGAAGAAGTCGCGGTCGAAAAAGCCGTGGTTTACGCCACCGAGGACGCCGACATCACTCTGCGCCTGGCCGACAAGCTGGAGCCGCTGTTGGTGGAGAAGGAGCAGGAGCGCCTGTTTCGCGAGGTGGAGCTGCCGCTGGTGACGGTTCTGACCGACATGGAATGGCACGGCGTACGTATCGATGCCAATTTTCTGAGAGATCTGTCGGCGGATATGAAAACGCGCCTGGCCGCTCTCGAGGAGGAGATTCACGACCTTGCCGGCCGGTCGTTCAATGTCGCCTCCCCGAAACAACTCGGCGAAGTGCTGTTCGAACATCTCAAGCTGCCGCGCGGCAAAAAGACCAAGACCGGCTGGTCCACCGATGTCGAGGTCCTCACCAGCCTGGCCGAGGAGCACGACATCGCCGCCAGGGTGCTCGATTTCCGCTCCCTGTCCAAGTTGAAAAGCACCTATTGCGATGCGCTGCCTAAACTTATTCATCCCGACACCGAGCGCATTCACACCTCCTTCAATCAGGCCGTGACCGCCACCGGGCGTCTTTCTTCCAGCGATCCGAATCTGCAGAACATCCCCATTCGCACGGAAGAAGGCCGCCGCATCCGCGAAGCTTTCGTGCCGGCGGAGGGTAATGTGCTGCTGGCGGCCGACTACTCTCAGGTGGAGTTGCGCATTCTGGCCCATATGGCCGACGAACCGGCCCTCAAGGAGAGCTTCGCCCACGGGGAGGATATCCATGCCCGCACGGCGAGCGAAATTTTCGGCGTGTTTCTGGACATGGTGACGCCGGAGATGCGCCGCCAGGCCAAGACCATCAATTTCGGCGTGCTCTACGGCATGAGCGCCTTCGGCCTGGCCAAATCCCTCGGCATCGGTCGCAAGGAGGCCCAGACCTACATCGACAATTATTTCGCCCGCTATCCGAAGGTGCTGGAGTTCATGGAGGCCAAAAAGGCCGAAGCCCGCGACAATCTGTATGTCACCACCCTTATGGGACGTCGCTGCGCCGTGCCGGAAATTGTCAGCAAAAACAAAGCCGTACGCGGGTATGCGGAGCGCAACGCCATCAATTATCCGATTCAGGGTTCGGCGGCCGACATCATCAAGCTGGCCATGGTGCGCATCCACGAACAACTGAAGGCGCAGAAGCTCTCAACCCGCATGGTGCTGCAGGTACATGACGAGTTGGTGTTCGATGTACCCATCACCGAAAAGGAAAAGGTGGAAGAATTGGTGCGCCGGGAAATGGAGCAAGCCTTTATCCTGGACGTACCCCTGTTGGTCGACATGGGAGTCGGCGCCAACTGGCGCGAGGCTCACTGAGCCCGGTCCCGGTGTGGCGTTCGGACAACTTCGGGATCTCTCTTTAACCTGCTAGGGGCGCCATATGGGGTTGCTTCGCCGAAAACGCTTGTTGTTTGGGCTTTTCCTGCTGGTCGTCCTCCCGGGGGCGATAGCGCTTTCCGGATGGCTGTTTTCGGACCGAATTCTCGACGGTGTCGTGCGACCGCATCTGGAACGCATTGCCGCGTCTCGATTGCAGGCCGAAGTGCAAGTCGGCAGCCTGGTCTGGGAAAAGGGCGGACTGACCCTTGCCGATCTGGCGATCCGACGTCGCGGCCAGTATCGCATTTCCGTGCCTCAATTGCGGGTGCTGCTGTCGTTGCGCGATCTGCTCCGGCGGCATTTGACCGCTGTCGACCTGCTGAACCCCGATGTCGAAATTTTCCCTTCACCTTCTTCGAAGAGCGATACGACCATTCCCCCGCACCCTCCCTTCAGCGTCGGTCGTCTGACCCTCCGCGGCGGCCGCCTTGCCTATGTTCGCTCAGGGCGACCTCTGGTTGCGCAGGATCTCGATCTTTCCCTGCATGACGGCGCAAAGTACATGTTCAGCTGTTCAGGTCGAATATCGGCGCAGACGCCGATCCCCGTGAAAATCGGCGGCGCCGGGCAATGGCGCGATGGCATACGGATGACTCTGGACACATTGCAATGGCAGGGACGGTCGCTGCTCCGCCGGCCGGTCTTTTTGTCCCTGCCGTCCGGTAGAGGCGGCGGCCGTATAAAGTTTGAACTCGATCTGGGGCAGGTGACACGGGGCGATGTGCAACACCTGCTGACGGCGTTTCAGGCCTCCGACATTTTGCCGCACGGTTTGGGTTTTGCCGCCGAAAAAGTGCGTGTTTCCGCGGACTGGAGGCCGGGCATCCTCGATGCCCGGCTGTATCTCGGACGAGGGCATGCCGACTTCGCCGACGTCAGGTTGCCGGTGGTTTCCCTGGCCGTGACAAGCGTGTTGAAGGATGGCCGGTGGCGGGGGCGGGGCGGGTTCGTTCTGGCAGCCGGTGCCACAGGGGTATTCGATTTTGGGGGAGGCGGTACAGTGTCGCAGGGGAAACTCGCCCTGAACGTATCGGACCCCGTAGCTTTGCAACAGTCGGTCCTGGGGCGGGTTGCCTTGCCGGTGAAAGGAGCTGTCGGCATGGCGGCCGGGTTCCTGCGCAAAGCGGAAGGGGTGTCTCTGTCGTATGTTTTGCAGGGCGGTCCGGGCGGCGGCAAAGCCGCCGGAGCACTGGTCGACATCTCGGCATTGGCTCTGCGCGGAATGCTGGAAAAACGTCCGAAGGGGTGGCAGATCGAGACCAGGGCACAATTGGCAGGCAAATCGCTGGCAACCCTCTCCGGACACGTGAACAAGCTGCGCATCGATATGCTTGCAACCCCTTGGTCGCGGTTGCGCCGTTTGCTACCGGCCGGTCGCCGGCCGACCTGGCTGAAGGAGGCACAGGGATTGGCAGGAAGGATGACGCTGCTGCGTGACAAGTCCGGCTGGCAGGCGGAAACGATGATGCGGGCGGATCAAGTGTCGGCCAGTGCCGGCAGGGTACGGAATCTGAGGTTCGAGGGGCGTATCTCGGTCAGGGGCGCCAAGGTGAACCTGTCTTCGGCCAATGTAAAGGCTCGGATCATCCATGACCGGTTCGGAGAAGGACGCCTGGCGAGCCGCTTCAATGCCATGCTCAAGCGAGGAGGGGGCTGGGACGTGAAGATTGCCGACCTTGACATCGGTCCTCTGGAATTCATGAGTGCAGACGGTTTGGCCGGACTGGCAGGTGGCCGTGTGAATCTGCGGGGCCGGGTTTGCCGTACCTCTGCGACCTCTCCCCTGGAAATGCTTCTCAATGGCCGGGTTGCCGCCGCTGAGGCTTTGTGGGGTGCCTGGTACGGTGAACTCGGGGATTTGCCGGTTGATTTCGGGGTGTTTATGCACTGGTATCCGACGCCGTTCCGGCTGGAAGTGGTCGATGTGAAGCTCGATGCCGGAGGGCTCGCTTCGATTCAAGGGCGGGGTGAAAGCAGGAAGGATTATTTATCCTTCGCGGGCACTTTGAGGGTTCCCGACCTGGCCGCAGCCTGGGATGGGCATGGGCGGGCCCTGGTACGCGAATTGCGCCCCGCAGTGGATGATCTCGGTCTGAAGGGGGGCGTGGAAGCCAGGCTGGATCTGTCCGGCGTAGAGGGGAGATGGCGGGTAAAGGGTGAAGTGCAGTTGCAGAAACTCTTCGTCGACTGGCCGCGCATCAGGTTTGAGGGGCGGAACATCCAAGGCAAAATCCCCCTGGACCTGGAGTGCCCCGCGAACGGCCCGACGAAAACGCAGGTGAAGCGCGCTCGGTTGACCTTTGACGATTTTTTGCTGGGGCCGTTGCGTTCCGATGAAGTTGCGTTGCAACTGGCTGTCGAAACCAACCGCATCTCCGTGGAGAATGCGCTGCGTCTCTCACTGGGCGGCGGCCTGATATCCGCCGAAGGACTGCGGGGCGGTTACGATCCCGGCGGATTGCGGTTCGAGACACGCATCCGGCTTGCAGGCATCGATCTGAAACTCCTTGCCTCCGAACTGGGTATGGTGCCTATGGAGGGGGAGATCAATGCTGACCTGGGGCATATTCGCTATGTCGACGGGGTCTTGCGTTCCGACGGACAAGTACAGATCGAGGCCTTCGGGGGAGAAATGCAGCTGGGTAATCTGCAGCTGGATCCTTTTTCCCTGAGGCTCCCCCAGTTTCAGGCCGATCTTGAATTTTCCGGTATCGATCTGTATCAGCTGACCCGAACCTTTTCTTTCGGAGCCATCAACGGTGTTGTCGATGGCGAGGTGCATGGACTGAGACTGTACGGTGCGACGCCGTCTCATTTTTCCGGATGGCTGAAAACCCGCCTTAAAGGACGACGCAACATCAGTGTCAAAGCTTTGAATAACCTGTCCATTCTCAGTCAGGGCGGGTTGTCTGCGGCGCTTTCCCGGGGTATCTATCGTTTTATCGATTTTTACCGTTATCGGCGGATCGGCATGAGCTGCAATCTGGCGGAGGATGTCTTTACCCTGGTCGGCACCGCTCGTCCGGACAGTCGTCGGTATCTGGTGGATGGTGGCCTTTTGCCGCCCAAAATCGATATTGTCGCTCCGCAAAGGCCGATTTCTTTTCGCGAGATGCTGCGACGTCTGAAACGTCTTGATCGTGCCGGGCGGGGAGCTGATTGATTTTGCGCTCCGCTGGCGATATAGTGAAAAAAAGCAAATAAACCCAGAGACTTCAAACCGGATAACAATTGCGGAGAGAATTTATGAAAAAGGTTTCCCTGGTCTGTACAGTGGCGGTTTTTTCCCTGGTGGCGGCTTGCGTTACCATCAATATTTATTTTCCGGCGGAGGAGGTGCGCAGCGCCGCTGACCGCATCGTCAATGAGGTCTGGGGCGAAGGTGATGCACAGACTCCGCCGTCACAGCCTGAAGCGCCTGCCGAGACGGGACCGACCAGTCTGCTGCAGCTGATCGGTCCGTCCGCCGCCTGGGCGGCGGACGGCGTCAACGGTGCGGATATCAACATCAGCACTCCGCAAATTCGCGCTATCAAAAATGCCATGAGGCAGCGCACCGGGGATCTGCGCCCTTATCTCGACGGTGGGCAGATCGGCGTCGGACGGGATGGCCTGCTGAAAGTCAGGACCCTGGAGGGACTCGATTTGCGGGGGCGTGGAGCGGTGCAGCGACTGGTGAAGGCCGAAAACCAGGATCGCATGCGCCTTTACAGTGAAATCGCAGCAGAAATCAACCAGAACCCCAATCGGACCGCCACCCCTGCCCAGGTTCAGGAAATCTTTGCCGAGTCCTGGCAGAGCCAGGCTGCGGCCGGTTGGTATATCGAGACCGCGACCGGGAGCTGGCGGCGCAAATAGGCGCATTGGGAACAGGAGACCTGAATACGAAATCATGATAATCATCTCGCGCCTGTTTGCTGTGCTTGCCCAAGATACGGAGCTAAGAGGAAAGAAAAAACCGGTTTTATTCGTATTTCGAACGAATCCGGAGTGCCTGGGCGAGGCGGTTTTTGCGGGTTGATTGGTAAATAGGGGAGCTTTGACCATTCAGGTTTTGAACCCCGGGGGCATCCGCCGGGGGAGAGGCGGTGCTATGACGTATCGCGTGATCGGCAGCGAACGCGGCAGCACCCTGCTGGTGGTGCTGGCGGCTATTGTGATTCTGGGATTGTCGGCAGGGGTAGCCGGCAACTCCTGGAAAAACATCATACAACGCGATCGCGAGGAGGAACTCTTTTTCCGCGGAGATCAGTATCGGCGCGCCATTGCCAGTTTTCACGATGCCTGGGGCGTTTATCCCAAACGGTTGGAGGAGCTGCTTGAGGACCGTCGGGCCCTGTACCTGCGCCGCCATCTGCGGCGTCTCTACTCCGACCCCATGACCGGCGCCCCGTTTGCGCTTGTGGTAGACTCCGCGGGAAGGATTCGGGGCGTATACAGTACCGACGATGGGCGACCGTTCCGCAGGGAGGGCTTCCCCCCCGAATACAAGGATTTTGCCAAGGCGACCAGCTATCGGGACTGGAAATTCGTTTTCGAGCCGGGGCAAAAAGGCGATAAAGTCCCGAGCGAATCCGATGCGGCCGACTGAAAAACTGCGGATTCGCAAGGCGTTGACAGAGGCGTAACATGGTGTTATCGTCTCGTGCTCTTTATGTTTTCTTATGAGAGGGGGTCGCCATGGATCAGAAGCAGTTACTTCTTCTCGATACCATTAAAAAACTGATCCGGCGCGGAGCTTATTCCAATCTGTCCAAGGTCATCGGGAAAACCCATCCCGCCGATATCGCCCATCTTTTCCCCCACCTGACGCCCAAGGAACAGCAGACGCTGTTCAATCTTATCGAAGATACCGAAACCGCGGCCAGCGTGTTATCGGAACTCGATTATGTAAGTGGCGCCCAGTTGCTGGAAAAGATCAGCCAGGAGGCCATCACCGAGGTCCTCCAGGAGATGTCGTACGACGACGCTGTCGAAATCATCCGCAACATGCCTGAGGAAATCGCCGAAGAAATCCTCAGTATCATGAAAGACGAACATTCGGAGGAAATCGAGCAGCTTCTGAAATACGAGGAAGATACCGCCGGCGGTATCATGTCGACGGAATTCTTCTGTCTTACCGAGGATACCACGGTGCAGCAGGCCATCGATGCGCTGCAGAAGGCCAGCGATGTGGAGATGGTCTTTTACGTGTACGTCGTGGATCGCCACAATCACCTCGTCGGGGTGTTGTCCCTGCGGCAGTTGCTGATGGTGCCGCCTACCAAGCTTCTCAAGGACATCATGGTGACCGATGTGATCAGCGTTCGCACCGACAAGGACCAGGAAGAGGTGGCGCAACTGGTCGAACGCTACAATATCCTGGCTCTGCCGGTCGTGGACGAATGGAACAAGCTTGTCGGACTCATCACCGTCGACGATGTCATCGATGTCCTGCGCGAAGAGGCTACCCAGGATATCTATATCATGGCCGGTGCCAGCGAGGAGGAGTTGCTGTACGGACACAAGTCCTTCAAGGTCGCCCGCCTGCGCCTGCCCTGGCTGATCACCAATCTGTTCGGCGGCATCGTCACCGGTTACCTGATGTGGCGCTTCAAGTTCACCCTGGAGTCCGTTATCGCCCTGATAACCTTCATACCCGTCATCACCGGCATGGGGGGTAATGTCGGCGGGCAGTCGGCAACCATCGTGGTGCGCGGCTTCGCCACCGGCAATATCGATTTTTCCAGTTTGCGCAAGGTCTTCTTCAAAGAGTTGCGGGTCGGTATCATCATGGGAACGGTGTGCGGCCTGACCGTGGGGATGGTTGCCTATTACTGGCATCACAACCTTTGCCTGGGGCTGGTGGTCGGACTGGCCATGGTTTCAGCCATGACGGTGGCGGCTACCATGGGGGTGCTGGCACCGAGCTTCTTCAAACGGCTCGGGATCGACCCGGCTATCGCATCGAGCCCTTTCGTGCAGACGGCCAACGATATTACCGGAATCCTGATATACTTCGGCACGGCCACGCTGTTTCTGCCGTATTTGCGTTAAGCCGGAATGCGGGATCCGGTGGGGGCGCAGAGAGGTCACGGCCCCGGATTCTCTCGGTATTCAGCACCCGATACCCAGTACGTGATTTTTGCCGGTGAGCGGTTGGGAGGTACGCTGGCGTTATGGCTATCCATTCCTCGGATGCTGTCGTTCTGCATCATCTGGATTACGGTGAGGCGGATCGTATCGTGACTTTTTTCAGCTTTGAACAGGGGCTGGTCAAAGGGTTTGCGCGCCAGGCCCGCAAAAGCCGCAAACGTTTCGGTGCCGCCCTGGAGCCGTTTGCTTCGGTTCACATCCGCTGGCAGTCCCAACGCGGAAGGGACCTGGTCTCTCTTCAGGATGCTGAGCTTGTCGATCTGCGCAACGGCTTGCGGCACAATCTTCTGGCCCTGGCTCTGGCCGCTTACGGTTGTGAGCTGGTTGAAAAACTGTTGGGAGAAAGCGAGTCCAATCCGCAGGTTTTCCATCTGCTGAACGCCTTTCTCGACCATGTGAACCGGCATGGCGGTTCGGAAGAGGCCCGGTTGCTTTTTGAGCTGCGGTTGCTGTGTCTGGCCGGTTATGAACCTCATCTTCTTCACTGCTGCCAGTGCGGAGTCCTCCTGAAAGCCGAAACCGTAGGTTTTGCAGCGGCCCCGGGGGGCGGCCTTTGCCCGGAGTGTGCCGGCGGTGCCGACGTGCAGCGCCTTTCACCCTTGTCTCTCGGCAGCCTCTCCCGTGCCCTTCAGGCGCCGTCGACGTTGTTCGAGGGGTTTCGCTTCGGCCCCCGGACCCTGCAGGAAGGGGGGCGGGCGGTTGCCGCCCTGCTCAAGCAGCACCTCTGCCGGCCTGTCAAATCCCAGTCCTTTCTGACACAACTGATCGAAGGAAGCGCTCGCGCCGCCGCCATACGCTGAGAACCGGACCTGCGAGGCGCGGAGTTCGGTTTGTCGGTATCCCGTGTCAAACGGGTTGACAGGTTTGGCGCAAACAGGCTAAGGTTGGCTGCTCAAATGATAGTGTATCCCGAAACCGGAAAGGGCGTTCCCGTAGCAGGTTGACGTCGACCGGGCCTGGAGGCATCGTGACTTTTCAAGACCTTATTCTTGCTTTGCAGAATTACTGGGCCAAGCAAGGTTGTATCATCCAGCAACCGTACGACATGGAAAAAGGTGCGGGTACCTTCAATCCTGCGACGTTTTTGCGTGTGCTCGGTCCCGAGCCGTGGAATGTGGCCTATGTGGAGCCGTCCCGGCGTCCCACCGACGGACGTTACGGAGAAAACCCCAACCGCCTTCAGCACTACTATCAGTTCCAGGTCATCATGAAGCCTTCCCCCATGAATATCCAGGAACTGTACCTCGATTCCCTCAAGAGTTTCGGGATCAGTCCCTCGAGGCACGATATCCGTTTTGTCGAGGACGACTGGGAATCACCGACCCTCGGAGCCTGGGGCCTCGGCTGGGAAGTGTGGCTGGACGGTATGGAAATCACCCAGTTTACCTATTTTCAGCAGGTCGGCGGTATCGACCTGAAACCGGTTTCGGCGGAAATTACCTACGGCTGCGAGAGGATCGCCATGTACTTGCAGGGCGTGGACAATGTCTACGATCTCGAGTGGGTGGACGGCATCAAGTATGGCGACGTGCACCATCAGTCGGAGGTGGAGTTCTCGACCTACAATTTCGAGCAGGCCGATATCGGCATGCTCTTCAAGCTGTTCGACATGTACGAGAAAGAGTGCGACCGCCTGGCCAGGAGTCAACTGGTGCTACCCGCCTACGATTACGTACTCAAGGCTTCGCATGCCTTCAACCTGCTCGATGCCCGAGGGGCGATTTCCGTAACCGAGCGGGCGCACTATATCGGTCGCGTTCGCAATCTCGCCAGGTTGTGCGCCGAGGGCTATGTCGCCCAACGGGAAAAACTCGGTTATCCCCTTATAAAAGGCCGGTAATTTCCCCACATAAGATAACCGCGCCACGGAAACCCGTTTTTCCGTGGCTTGCTTTTTTTTGATGACGGAGCGCTCATGTCTGCTGAACTGTTCCTGGAAATTGGTACGGAGGAAATCCCCGCCGGGTTTTTGCCGACGGCCATGGCTGATCTCGAACGCCTGGTTCGCAAAGAACTTGAAACCGGTCGCATAGGTTTTGAAGCGATAAAAACCTATGCCACCCCGCGCCGCCTGGTGCTGGCGGTGAGCGGTGTGGAGCCCGAGCAGGCTCGCCAGGAAATCACCGCATCCGGTCCCTCCGTCAAGGTGGCCTTCGATGCCGAGGGGAACCCGACCAAGGCGGCCCTCGGGTTTGCCCGCAGCAACGGCGTGGAGGTTGCCGATCTCGAGCGCCGGCAGACGGACAAGGGCGAATATCTGTTCGTCTCCAAGGTGGTCGAAGGGCGTCCGACCCGCGAGTTGCTACCGGAACTGCTGCCGCGCGTCATCGGCGCCATCCCGTTCAAGAAGTCGATGCGCTGGAAAGATCTCGATATCCGCTTCGCTCGCCCGGTGCATTGGGTTGTCGCCCTGTTCGACGGACAGGTCGTGCCTTTTTCCTATGGCAACCTGACCAGCGGCAATCTCTCCTATGGCCATCGTTTCATGGCTCCGGATGCCTTCGAAGTATACAGTCTTGGCCAGTATCTGGAAGAACTCGAAAAGCGTTTCGTCATCGTCGATCCGGGCAAACGCCGCCAGCTCATTGCCGAACAGCTTTCCGATGTGGTGGCCCGGGCAGGCGGAAACCTGAATCCTGACGACGATCTGCTTGATGAAGTGACCTTCCTGGTTGAATATCCCACCGCCGTCATGGGAGGATTCGAAGACAAGTACCTGCAGCTGCCGCCGGAATTGCTCATCACGGTGATGCGGGAACACCAGCGTTATTTCACCGTAGTCGACAATCAGGGTAAGCTGCTGCCGCGCTTCGTGACCATTTCCAACACTTTGGCGGAGGATCCGGCCGTGGTGCAGCAAGGCAACGAAAGGGTTCTCAGGGCCCGGTTGTCCGACGCCATGTTCTTCTGGAACGAGGACCGCAAGGTGCGGTTGGGAAGTCGTCTCGATGCCCTCAAAAATGTCGTTTACCAGGCCAAGCTCGGGACCAGCTACGAAAAGGTCATGCGCTTCAGGGCTCTGGCGGTGGAGCTTGCCAATCAATTGGTGCCGGAGGTTTCCGGACTTACCGAACGGGCGGCCCTTCTAGCCAAGTGCGATCTCGAAAGCGGCATGGTTTTTGAATTTCCCGAACTGCAGGGTGTCATGGGGCGGGAATATGCTCTGCTCGATGGTGAAGATCCGCGTGTGGCGCGTGCCATCTACGAACATTATCTGCCGGTGCAGGCCGGGGGCGAGTTGCCGAGCGACGACGTTGGCGCTTTCGTCTCCATCGCCGATAAGATCGATTCGATTTGCGGCTGTTTCGGCGTGGGGTTGATTCCTACCGGAACCGCCGATCCTTTTGCCTTGCGCCGCTGCGCTATCGGCATCCTCAATATCATCATCGATCGCGAGTATCGTTTTTCGCTGCCTGGTCTCGTCGAACGCAACCTCGAATTGCTGGCCGACAAGCTGACCCGGCCCGCTGCCGAGGTGGCTGCCGAGGTGCTGGAGTTCGTTCGGTTGCGGTTTTTTAACATGCTGACCTCCCAGGGCCTGCCCAACGATGTGGTCGATGCGGTTTTGAGTGCAGCCTTCACCGATCCTGTCGATGCCCTGCAGCGCGTCAGGGGGCTGACTTCCTTCCGCGAGGAAGAGGAGTTTGCCGCTCTGGCCACCACTTTCAAGCGGGTGATCAACATCGTCAAGGATGGTGTCGAAGCTCCGGTCGATACCGCCCTGTTCGAGGCGGATTGCGAGGGGCGGTTGCTGGATGCTCTGCAAGGAGTGTCCGGACGGTTTGAACAATTTGTTGCAGATGGTGCCTATTTGGATGCCCTGCGGACTGTGGGTGAACTGCGTTCGCCCGTCGATGCTTTGTTTGAGGGGGTCATGGTCATGTCCCCCGACGAGGCGGTAAAAACCAATCGGCTTGCTGTGTTGACCAGGGTGGCGCGACTTTTTCAGGGAATCGCAGACTTTTCCAGGATCGCTGCCTGATCAAAAGATGATACGGGGATCAACTTCCGAGTTGACCGACCGCACACCAAATCCTTCAGGAGGGAATCTTATAATGGCTGCAAAGTACGTATATTTCTTCGGTGCCGATCAGACCGAGGGCGGAGGCCAGATGCGCAATCTGCTCGGCGGAAAGGGCGCCAATCTCGCCGAGATGACGGCTATTGGCCTGCCTGTGCCCGCCGGTTTCACCCTTACCACCGAGCTGTGCACCGAATTCTACCGCAATGATCGACGCTACCCCGAGGGGGTGCGCGAAGAATTGGCTGAAAACCTGGCCAAGCTCGAAAAGGCCATGGACAAGCGTTTCGGCGATTCGACCAATCCGTTGCTGTTGTCGGTTCGCTCCGGCAGCCGGGTATCCATGCCGGGCATGATGGATACGGTTCTCAACCTTGGGCTCAACGACACCACCGTGCAGGGGTTGATCGATCAGAGCGGCGATGCCCGATTTGCCTACGATTCGTATCGGCGCTTCATTCAGATGTACGCCAACGTCGTACTCGGCATGGATGGCGAGATCCTCGAGCATATCCTGGAAAACATGAAGGAAACCCGAGGTGTCGACCTCGATACCGAATTGACCGCCGATGACCTCAAGCAACTGGTTTCCCTGTTTAAGGCCAAGGTCAAGGAGACCCTCAATCGCGAGTTCCCCGAAGACCCCGAAGAGCAGCTTTGGGGCGCGATCAACGCCGTATTCGGGTCCTGGATGAATCCCCGGGCCGTGACTTACCGTAAGCTTAACAATATTCCCGCCGAGTGGGGAACAGCCGTTAACGTGCAGGCGATGGTTTTCGGCAACATGGGGAACGACTGCGCCACCGGCGTTGCTTTCACCCGCAACCCTTCCACGGGCGAAAATCGTTTTTTCGGCGAATTCCTGCTCAATGCTCAGGGCGAAGACGTGGTTGCAGGCATCCGGACTCCGCAGCCCATCGACAAAATCAGCAGTGACGGACAGCTGCCTTCTCTCGAGGAAGTCATGCCGGACTGCTATCAGCAGTTGCTTGATATCCGAGAGCTTCTGGAAAAGCACTACCACGACATGCAGGATATCGAATTCACGATTGAAAAAGATAAGCTCTACATGTTGCAGACCCGCAACGGCAAGCGCACCGCCACCGCCGCGGTCAAGATCGCCGTGGATATGGTGAAGGAAGGGCTGATCGACAAGAAGGAAGCCGTGTTGCGCGTAGCTCCCGAGCAGCTCGATCAATTGCTTCATCCTTCCCTGGATCCCAAAGCCACCAAAGAAATCATTGCCACCGGGCTGCCGGCTTCGCCCGGTGCCGCCAGTGGCGAGATCGTTTTCTCCGCCGAGGATGCCGAAAACGCCGCCAAACTCGGCCTCAAGGTCATCCTGGTGCGCATCGAGACCAGTCCCGAAGATATCCACGGTATGAATGCCGCCCAGGGAATTCTGACAGCCCGCGGAGGCATGACTTCCCATGCGGCCGTGGTGGCGCGCGGCATGGGCAAATGCTGTGTGGCCGGGTGTGGTTCCGTCAAGGTCGATTACAAGACTCAGCAATTTACCACCGCCAGCGGTGAAGTCTTCAAAAAAGGTGATGTGATCACTCTCGACGGCTCCACCGGCGAGGTCATGAAAGGCTCCGTCGATACGGTGCAGCCTTCGTTGACCGGCGATTTCGGCAAGCTCATGGAGTGGGTCGATCAGTTCCGCCGGCTGCACGTCCGGACCAATGCCGATACGCCCAATGATGCCGCTGTGGCGCGTAATTTCGGTGCTGAAGGTATCGGCCTTTGCCGCACCGAGCATATGTTCTTCGAAGGCGACCGGATCATGGCGGTGCGCGAGATGATCCTTTCCGAGGACGTCGAAGGTCGCAAAACGGCTCTGGGCAAGATCCTGCCCATGCAGAAAGGTGATTTCCTCGGCCTGTTCCGGGAAATGAAGGGGCTGCCGGTTACCATTCGTCTGCTCGATCCTCCGCTGCATGAGTTCCTGCCCCATACCGACAAGGAGCTGGATGAGCTGGCCGAAGTCATGAAGGTTCCGGCCAAGATGCTCAAACAGAAGGTCGATTACCTGCACGAATTCAACCCCATGCTTGGCCATCGCGGTTGTCGGCTCGGAGTGACTTTCCCCGAAATCTACGACATGCAGGTGCAGGCCATCATGGAAGCCGCCTGTGAGTTGATTTGCGAAGAAGGCTTTGAAATCGTACCGGAAATCATGATTCCTCTGGTCGGCCATGTTGCGGAACTCAAGGTACTGCGCGCCCGGGCCATTCGGGTGGCCGACGAGGTGATTACGCGTTTCGGCGTGGAAGTGAAGTACCTGATCGGCACCATGATCGAATTGCCGCGTGCCGCCCTCACCGCCGACGAGATTGCCAAAGAAGCCGAGTTCTTCTCTTTCGGCACCAACGACCTGACCCAGACGACCTTCGGCCTTTCCCGTGACGACGCCGGTAAGTTCCTGCCGTCCTATGTACAGCGGGAGATCCTGCCCAACGATCCGTTCGTGGTCCTCGACCAGGACGGCGTCGGCCAGCTGGTACGTATCGGCTGTGAAAAGGGCCGCAAGACCCGCCCCGACATCAAGCTGGGTATCTGCGGTGAACATGGTGGCGAGCCTTCCAGCGTCATTTTCTGTCACAACAGCGGTCTCGACTACGTATCCTGTTCGCCATACCGCGTGCCCATTGCGCGCCTGGCTGCAGCCCATGCGGCTCTTCTGGAAGAACGCGGTTAAACATAAAAAAGATTGTATCCATCAGCAATAGCAGGCGGCCCCCGGCATTTTCCGGGGGCCGCTTTTGTTACGAAAATTTTAGATGTATGCAGGTGATCGGCATTTCTTGACAGATTCTTGCAAGGGATGATAAGTTGGCACTTCACGCAGTATACTGTGCCACAGGGATGCGTCCCTGTGGCTTTTTCGTTGTCCGAGGAGATGTATGAGTAAGCAGTTGTCGGCAGGAGATTTTATCGAGGCTCGATGCACCCGTTGCCGGGCCGTGACCAACCACACCATTATCGCCATGGTCGGCACCGTGCCGGCGAGGGTGCGGTGCAATACTTGTGACGGTGATCACAATTATCGGGCACCCAAGGTAAAAAAAGTCGCCAGGGAAAAGTCCGCCAAGGCTCGGGTGCCCGGGGCTCCCCGCAAAACCAAGGCGATACAGCAGGACGAGCAGCAATGGCAGGAAATCGCCGGGCAACTGCAATCAGGGCAGTCTGTGCCTTACAGTATGGAAAATCCGTATAAAAAGGGCGAAGCGGTCAACCATCCGATTTTCGGGGTTGGCCTCGTCATGGATGTGCTTGCCCCTAATAAGGTGGAAATTCTTTTCGAGGCGGGGCGCAAACTTTTGCGCTGTCGGCAGGCATAATCTGCCTGGGAACCATGGGCCCGGAACTTGGATGATTTCGGGTTTCATGGTTTGCGCAACAGAGGGAAGAAATACATACCGCACGCAACGATCCGGGGGGTGACAGATTCATGGATTTTCCTGAACTGCACGATTGGAAAATGACGCCCAGAGAAGCTGTTGCCCTACAGAAGCAATTGGCGCGCAGGGTGTGTCTTGAGAACCGGTTGCCACGCAGTATCCGGTACGTTGCAGGCACGGATGTATCCTACCGGCGAGGCAGTTCCGCGTTTTATGCGGCCGTCGTGGTGTTGGAATTGCCCGATCTGACAGTCGTGGAACAGATCAGCGTCTGCGGCCGGGTCACTTTTCCGTATGTGCCCGGATTACTGTCGTTCAGAGAGTTGCCGGTGGTGCTGAAAGCTTTTCGACAACTCCAAACAGTGCCCGACGTTGTTCTGGTGGATGGGCAGGGCATAGCGCATCCCCGCCACCTCGGACTGGCAAGCCATCTGGGGTTGTGGCTTGGCCGGCCCACCATCGGCTGCGCCAAAAGTCGATTGTGCGGCGAGCATGCCGGGCCGGGCACGCAGCGCGGCGACCGCACGCCACTCATGCTGGAAAATCGTGCGGTCGGAACCGTCCTGACTACCCGCGATGGCGTCAAGCCGCTTTTCATCTCTCCAGGTCATTTCGTCGACGTATCTTCTGCCGCCGATCTGGTTATGCGTTGTGTGGGTCGCTATCGTTTGCCCGAGCCGACCCGATTGGCGCACCATCTTTCAAATGAAGCACGGCGTCAAGGGTGATCACGCCCTGACGCCGTGCCCCCCTTGAGCGTTACTGAATGCCGATATTCAGCCAGTTCACCCCTTCGATTTCCGCACAGATCTTATCCCCCTGAACGACCGGGCCGACGCCGGCCGGCGTCCCCGTCAGAAGAATATCCCCTTTTTCGAGGGTAAAAATGGCAGAAGCGGCACTTATAAGGGTCGGAATGTCATGGATCATTTCCGAGGTGTTGCCGTCCTGGCGGATTTCCTCGTTGACGGAAAGCTTCAACCGTAATTCATGGGGATTGGAGATTCGACTGGCCGGAACGAAGTCGGACAACGGGCAGGATGTGTCGAAACCTTTGGCCTGGTCCCAGGGTAAACCTTGTTCCTTGAGGCGCTGTTGGACGTCGCGCAAGGTCAGATCGATGGCTACGCCGTAGCCTGCGACATGGCTCATGGCTTGCTGCACCGAAATGTTTTTGCCCCATTTGCCTATGAGTACCGCCAGTTCCACTTCGTGATGACAAAGCTTACTGTAAGGCGGAATGACAGCGTTTTCCCTCGGGCCGATAATGCTGCTTGCCGGCTTGAGGAAGAACACCGGTTCGTTGGGTGGTTTGTTGCCGAATTCATCGGCATGAGAGCGATAGTTTCGAGCTACGCAGAGAATTTTTCCGACCTGAAAAATCGTATCATCGAGCAAGCGTACAGTAAACATGACATTCCTCCTGGTCTGGAAATCAATCTTGATGGCGTCGCAAAAATTCGCCGACTGCTGCGTTGCTGCAATGGGTACTATTGCTGAATCATCCCATAGATGCTTTTTGCGAAAGCATCAATCCTGGGCGCGCGGCAGTGCCCAGTTAAAACGAATGGCAAGCAGGCGTACGGCAATCACTGTTGCGGCCGCTATGAGCAAAGCGAGCGAACGGTCGGTGCCGGCATGGACAAGCAACACCAGCAATATGCTGCCGGTCAGGCATGCGGAGGCATATATTTCCTTTCGCAGAATCAGGGGGATCTGGTTGGCCAGGACGTCCCGCGTTATGCCTCCGGCCGTGGCGGTGATAACTCCCATTATGACCGCACCGAGCAAACCGAGTTTGAAGTAAAGGGCCTTTTCCGTGCCGATGACGACAAAGGTACCAAGACCGATGGCATCGAAAAACAGCAGGGATTGCCGCATGCTGTTCATGTGCCTGTATAGCGCAAAGGTCAACAGGGATACGGCCACGGCCAGATACAGATACGTTTCGTTTTTGAAACAGAACGGTGGATTGTCGCCGAGCAGCAGATCGCGCAGGGTGCCGCCGCCGATGGCAGTCACCAGTCCCAGCACCATGACGCCGAACAGATCCATTTTGCGTCGAATGCCGGCCAGGGCCCCGGAAGCTGCAAAGGCGGCCGTGCCGACCAGGTCGAGAGCGTAAAGAAGAGACAAGATTTCAACCTCCGGCAATTAAGATAAGGATACCTCTAAGCTGGTGAAACACAACAGGCTTCGCTGTCCATCGGAATATGGTAAGATGTTCCGGTATGATAACCGATGACAGCCTTTTCGTTAAATTATTTGTTTTCGTCCGCAGGTTTCGGATGAACGATAAATTGTAGCTGCCCGGAACGTTTTTGTACGCTGTTCGGCCTCTTTCCCTCGAAGCTGACTTCAGCCGTTAAACCGGGTCCAGGGAGTCGGCATGTTTCTGCCTTTCGGCGATACCCCCAATCCGCAGGCTACGGCCTATGTCAACTGGCTACTGATCGGTCTGAACGTGGCGGTTTTCGTCATCGTCACCGTTCCCTTGATGGCAGCGCGCGTCGACCTTTCGGATCCGCTGCTTGGCGAGTATCTGCGCAGCATCGGAGTGCGTGGATTCGTGTCCCCGCAAGACATTCTGCAGCATGTGAGTGCCTACCAGCTGTTTGTTTTCCGATACGGTTTCAGACCGGGTGAGCCATCCTTGACCAGCCTGTTTTCCTGCATGTTTCTGCACGGCGGCTGGATGCACCTGGCGGGCAACATGCTGTTTCTGTATATCTTCGGCAACAATGTCGAGGCTCGACTTGGCGCTCCCCTGTATCTGCTGGTTTATCTGGTCAGCGGCGTGGCGGCGACGCTTTTCTTCGCTTTGTTCGTACCCGGGTCTCAGACCCCCCTGGTGGGCGCTTCCGGTGCCATTTCGGGGGTGCTTGGGTGCTATTATCTGTGGTTTCCACGCAACCGGGTGAAAACTTTCATCTTCCTGTTTCCGTTTCTGATGACGACGGTCCTGCTGCCGGCGCGCCTGGTGTTGGGCGTTTTTCTGATTCTAGACAACCTCCTGCCTTTTCTCTTTAACGGAGGGGCGGGGGGCGGAGTTGCTCACGGTGCTCATATCGGAGGGTTTCTTGGAGGGCTTGGGCTGGCTTATATTATCGATCGCTGGCGTGGCATGAGGCGTCTGACGCTGTAGATGGGAAGGGCATTTTCAGAAAGGGAAAAGCCGTGGAATCAACAAGCATCCGCAGATCCATATCAGCAGATTGAGTATCGCCCCGGCACGTATATAATCCAGGAAACGGTATCCACCCGGTCCCATGACCAATGCGTTGGATTGATGGCTGATAGGCGTCATGAAACAGGATGATGCAGCGACCGCCACCGCCATGAAAAAAGGACGCGGAGAGACCTGCAGAGTCAGGGCCGCATGCAAAGCCACGGGGGCGATGAGAACAGCCGTGGCGGCGTGGCTCATGATCTCCGTCAGCAGGGAGGTCAGCAAGAAGAATGCAGCGAGGACTGCATAAGGTCCCCAGTCTCCGAGCAGTTGCAGCAAGCCTTCGGAGAGCAGGCTGGCTGCTCCGCTGTTTTCCAGGGCCAGGCCGAGGGGCAGGGTTCCGGCAATCAGCAGAATGATGCGCCAATCGATGCTTTCATAGGCTTCCTGCATGGTGAGACATCCGCTTATGACCATGGCCACCGCACCAAAAGGTGCAGCCAGGGCAATGGGAAGGATCTCCGTGGAGGTCAGCAGGATGACGCTGACCAGAATCAGCAGCGCCATGGGGGCCTGGCGGGGGCGGTACGGTTCCGGTTCAACCCCCCCGAGCAGCAAAAAGCCGTGCTCTCTTCCGAGATGCTTGATACCCTCTTCCTCCCCCTGCAACAGCAGGACATCCCCGAATTTAAGAACGACATGATCGACTTTTCGGACCACGGGTGCACCCTGGCGCCAAAGGGCCAGCACATCGAGTCCGTAGGTCTCCCGGAATCGGACCTGCCGTAATGTTTTTCCGACCATTTCACTGTTAGGCGACAGTGAGGCTTCCATTACAATCAGTTCCTTTCCGCTGCGTGGCTGTGTTTGCGCGCGTTCAGGGATTAATTGCAGCCCCTTGGCGGCCATCACCTTGAGAACGCCCTGGGGATTCCCTTCGAGAAACAGAATGTCTCCCACACGTAATTTGCGGTTGCGACGCGGTTGGGGGATTTTTTCCCGACCACGCAGAATCGCCCGTACCCGCAGTTGAAAATCTCCTTCCAATCCGCTGCCGGCGATGGTTTGTCCGGCGATAGGCGAATCCTGGAGGATTTTCACCTGGGTGATATATTCCTTGACCTGATAGGCCTCCGTCAGTTTCCCCGACTTGCGGGCGGGCAGCATGCGCCGTCCGATCAAAGCCATATAGCCGATGCCGACAACGATCACCACCAGGCCCAGCGGACTGAAGGAAAACAGGCCGAAACGTTCGCCGGTGTATTCCTGCAGGAGGGCATTCATGAGGATGTTCGGTGGGGTACCTATCAGTGTGCAAACCCCGCCGAGCAGGGAACCGTAGGCCAGGGGAATAAGCATTTTGGACGGACTTATGTGCATGCGCCGGCAAACATCGATGACCACCGGCATAAGGACGGCGGTAGCGCCGATGTTGTTGATGAAGGCAGAGAAAAGCGCGACGCTGGCCATGATGATAACGGTCAGGCGCAATTCGCTGCCTCCGGCCAGTCGAATGAGATGCTCGCCGCCCTTGCCGAGAGCGCCGGTATGGGTGATACCCGCACTTATCACAAACATGGCGGCGACGGTAATGACTGCAGGATTGGCAAAGCCGCTCAACGCTTCGGATACCGAAACCAGTCCGGTTATGGCGAGCGCCAGAAGGATCAGCATGGCAACCACATCCATGGGGAGCCATTCGGAGGCGAAAAGCAGCACGGCAGCCAGTAATATGCACAGGGTCAGGACGATAGCCATGTTACCTCTTGTGAGAGCTGACAAGGGCGGTGAGGTTTTACGAAAAGTTTAACCGGAATATTCATGAAGTCATCCGGTGGTTGGACAAAGGAAGGGGGGTAACCGCGGAGCACGCTGAACTCGCAGGACAAGGCCGTGACTGGTGATTGGTGAGTAGTTGCTGCTCACCGGAGCAAGGAAGGTTGTATCTGCTGCGGTGGGGATGATTCAGAGACGAAGACTCAGTGCATTTCCGCCAGCATCGCACGTGTTGCGGCTTCCGGATCGGAGGCGGCAAGGATCGCAGAGATGAGTGCGACTCCGGAAGCACCGGCTGCGCGGACTTCACGAATACGGTCGCAACGGATGCCGCCCAGGGCGAGAACCGGAAGAGGACTGCAGGCGCAGGCCCGGCGCAGAGCTTCGATGCCCTGAGGCGGGCCGTAGGGGGCCTTGGAAGGCGTAAAGTAAACGGGACTGAAGGTTGCGAAGTCGGCCCCCTCTCGTGCCGCCTCGATGATGTCTTCCGCCTGGTGGGTGGAGCGGCCGATGATGGCATTTTTGCCGAGCAACCGGCGAGCTTCGCCGGTCGGCAGTGAATGTTCGCCGAGATGCACACCGTCGGCTCCGGCTGCCAGGGCTACGTCGATGCGATCGTTGATAAGCAGTCTGGCGTCGAATCGGGCCGCGAGGTTTTTTAGTGCTATGGCACAGCGGTAGAGTTCGTCGGCCGGCAGGTCTTTGGCACGCAGTTGCAGGGCACGTACCCCGCCGACCAGAGCCATCTGGACCGCTGCAAACAGGCTGCGTCCTTCGAGCCCGGTTTTGTGATCGGTAATCAGGTAGAGGCGAAAATCATCGATATTCATGGCCATGGTCGATATTTCCTGCTCATTTCAGAAAAGCGCCGTCCCAATCCTTCCACACCGGCTCGTATCCCTTGGAACGCAGCATGGCGCAGACCTGTTCCGCGTCGCGGTCGTCGTCGATGACGAA
>JASKKK010000114.1 GCA_030154185.1 Desulfuromonadales bacterium | reverse complement strand
ATGACGATACGTTCTTCGCCCTGCTCCCACTCGAATTCGTTAATATCGGTATTGGTTACCATCTTGATCAGGGTTCTCAGGTCTTTGATATCCATAAGGATTTGCCTCCTTGCACCTAATGAAAAGTTGTCGCCCGCCGGATGCTGCATCCTCCCGGTCCCGGCGGGGTGTATACTGAAATCCGCTTCAGACGATTGCCGAAGAGTACTCTTTGCAGATGGAAGTCAGGCGCTCATATCCGTTTTCGGTGACCCGCACCGTATCCTCCAATCGCACCCCGCCGAGGCCGGGAATGTATATCCCGGGTTCCACTGTAAAAACCATACCTGTTTGTGCAACATCCTCGGATCGAGGCGAGACCACGGGAAACTCGTGCACTTCCAGTCCGACGCCATGACCCAGTCCATGGCCAAAGTATTCACCGAATCCTTGTTCGCCGATATGAGACCTGGCTGCCTGGTCGATATCCCTTAGCGGCACGCCCGGTTTTATGGTTTCGAATGCTCGCTGTTGAGCTTGATGAACAGTATCGTAAACATCCCTCAATCGCCGAGAAACCGTTCCCAATGCGAGAGTAACCGTTTCATCGGAACAGTATCCCTGCCAACGGGCACCGAAATCGAATGTGACCAGTTCGCCATCACGCAGGCGACGATCGCTCGCCACACCATGCGGAAGGGCGCCACGTTCTCCGGATGCAACGATGAACGGAAAGGATTTCTCCTCCGCGCCGCGACGGCGCATGGCAAATTCGAGGGCAAGGGCAAGGTCACGCTCAACGGCACCGGGCCGAATTTGCGGCCGGATTTCATAAAACGCCTCGGCAGCAATTCGCGCCGCCTGCCGCATAATCGCGATTTCGGCATCGTCCTTCACGCCTCGCAGCGCTTTAAACTCCCTGCGGAGCGGCTGCCATCGGCATTCAGGTACGCTTTTTGACCTTAACTCATCAAAAGCCGCATAGCTGAAGGCTTCCGCATCAAACCCGATGGAACGAGCGGCCCACTCGTCGAGAAGCTGGGCAATCCCCTCCATTTTGCCGCGATGCTGAACGATTTTATCGGCCATGACCTCCTGCTGCGCCTGGCTGGTATACCTGGAGTCGGTCAGAAAAACGACCTTGTCGGCACAGACCAGCAAAGCTCCGTCGGAACCGGTGAACCCGCAAAAATAACGCAGGCTCGGCACGCCGATGAGAACCAAGGCGTCGAGTTGATTGCCCTTCAGAAACCGCAGCAGTTTACGACCCCTGTCTTTTATCACAAAGTCGTTTTTCACTCAATCTCTCCCCGATGGAAAAAAACAACAGATCGGACCGATTATTGGGCTGCGACTCTGAAAACGCGAAATCGAGTCAATGCAACAGTTGTAACAAGCGAGGATAACAATAGGTTTCCCGGATATGAATATTGGAAAAGAAAACCTTGATGGTAGGAATAAAAAAAGCCGGTTTCACGCCAACGCCTCCCGTAAACGGGATGATTCCTTTGCCAGCAGATACCGCGCCTTGCCGAAGTTGCCGTCACGCAACAGTGTCAGGGTAACGAAATAATCGTCATTGAGCGCGCGAATCAGCACCGTAAACCGCTCCGTACGAATGGCGACCTCTTCCATCTCCCCCGTTTCAAGGATTTCCACGGTTTTTTTAACTTCCTTGAGAACATTGGCATATTCGACGACAACCAGTTGCAGATCGATGCCTTCGCACGGTTTTTCGTACTGGTCCACGGCGATACCGTCATAACCCATCAGTGCGGCGCTGATACCGCCTTCGGACTGTTCAACAATATCCTGCAGAATGTTTCTGAACATATTCTCTCCTTGACTGGATAGCCTCCAACCATTTCTGCAAAATGGCAACGACATCTCGTTGGGAATCCGGAGATTGGGGGGGGGCCACACCCAAGCGCATCGATGATGCTGAATCGCTATCCGTCAGGGACGGTTGCTCGGCCAGCAGCTTGTCGACATAGGCGATGCGCTCCCGAAAGGTCTCGTCGTCGGGATGTGCTTGAAGCAGTTCTTGATAGATATTGCGAGCCTTGTCCAGGTGCCCTTGCCGGACATACAGGTCGGCTACGGTGGCGGTAGCAAAAAGGGACTGGTCCTCAGAATCGTTTGAAATTTCCGTTCCTTCGCAAACCGAATTCGAGTTCGCCTCGCATGCGGGCTGCAGGGATTTGTGCAGATTGGCAAGAACCGGATCTTCCGGAGAAAGCGCCACGGCCCGGGCAAGAAGTCGGCAAGCCCGTTCCTTGTCTCCCTGTATCACGCACAGTTTTGCCATGCTTTTCAGGGCAACAACGCTATCGGGATCGATTTCAAGAGCTTTATCGAAAGACAGGGCGGCATGGTCGAGTTCGCCGCACTGCATCTGAGCGCGGCCCAGAACCACATAACCGGGACCGAAGAAGGGCAAGGCCTCTATACCGCTTTGTGCAACGGATATGGCATCTTCCAGCATGCCCAGATTCCGGTACGCATCGCTAAGAGGAACGAATGTCGTTGAATGAGGATCTTTACGGAGTATTTCCAGGTATCCTGCGATCTTTCCAAGCAGCCTTGTTGCCTGTTCTTTTGTCATCAGCCCACCTGATCGAGTTATTGAATATTGTTCAATGCTTCAGCAAACAGCGTGGCAGGTTCGTCGATTTCCCGAACGAGACAATCTCCGATACCTCTATTCAAAACCAGTCGCAGTTTACCTTTCAGAACTTTTTTGTCCCGCATCATGGCATCGAGATAAGTGTCAATGGGATAATCGGGAGGCATGACGGGCAGATCAAACGCCTGCAAAAGCTGCCGTATAGCCACCACATCAGCAGCAGAGCAGAGATCCAACCGTTGTGAGATATGCGCTATGACCACCATACCGACAGCCACCGCTTCCCCATGCCTGTAGGTACGATATCCGGACAGGTTTTCAACAGCGTGACCAAAGGTATGTCCCAGGTTGAGTATAGCGCGCTGGGCATTCTCTCTTTCGTCAACTTCTACAATATTCGCCTTGATTTGGCAAGCCCTCTTTACGGCACGGATCAAGGCTTCCGTATCGCGTTTTTGCAAGGCTTCGCGATTTTGGGACAACCACTCGAAGAAGCTCTTATCCCGAATGATGCCATACTTCACGACCTCGGCCATCCCTGCGGCAAACTCTCTGGCGTCAAGGCTCTGCAGCGTATCGACATCGATATGCACATGCCGGGGCTGATAGAAGGCTCCGATAAGATTTTTTCCCTTCGGATGGTTGATGGCGGTTTTGCCACCGACAGAACTATCGACTTGAGCGAGCAGGGTGGTGGGCACCTGCACATAGGGAATGCCACGAAGGAAAGTGGCCGCGGCAAAACCGCAGATGTCCCCGGTCACCCCGCCTCCGAGTGCAATGAGACCACTCTGCCGATCAAAGCCATAAGCGATAAGTCCATCATGGATCTTCTGCAAAGTCGTCCAGTTTTTGTGCTCTTCGCCATCCGGAATGATAATCTGATGATATTCATAGCCAGCAGATTGCAGGGATTCGGCAACGGTCCCACCATATAGAGACTGCACGAGGGGATTGAAAACAACGGCGACTTTTTTGGGGAAGTTCACTTCCTGCAATGCCTGGGACAGTCGCGGAAGGATGCCTCCACCGATCCAGATGGAATAGCTCCGCTCTCCAAGCCCGACAACCATTCTTTTCAATTTCATTGTATCTTCCCCCTGTTGAGACGGAACGGCTCAGATGCCTCGCACATAATGGCGATATGCCTGCAAGTTGTGCTTGATCTCTTCCATGGCGTCTCCACCGAATTTCTCCAACATCGCCTGAGCCAATTCTATGGCCACAACCGCTTCGGCCACAACAGCCGCAGCCGGCACAGCACATACGTCGGACCGCTCCACAACCGCGGCATAGGGGCTTTTGCTCCGAAAATCGACGGTCTGCAAAGGTTGGTAGAGGGTAGGAATCGGTTTCATGGCACCCCGTACGACAACGGGAGCACCATTGGTCATGCCGCCTTCAAGTCCTCCGGCACGGTTGGTCTTACGGAAAAATTCGCCACCCTGGTGGAAAATCTCATCATGCACCTGCGAACCCGGCCTCCGGGCGGCCTCAAACCCCAGACCGACTTCAACACCTTTGAAAGCCTGAATACTCATCATGGCATAAGCCAGACGCCCGTCAAGACGACGGTCCCATTGCGCATAACTGCCCAGTCCTATCGGTGCACCCAAAACGGCGACCTCCACCACCCCGCCCAAGGCATCTCCATTTTCCTTGGCCTGATCGATGGCTTCGATCATGCGCTGTTCCGCCTCGGCATCGAAGGTCCTGCAGGGAGACTCCTCACTCAAGGCGAAACGTTCCCTGTAGTCTTCCAGAGCGGCATCGGCTGCGACTCCCCCCAATTCAGCGACATAGCCCAGGACGGAAATCCCCAAATCGTCCAGGAATCTTTTGCAAAGAGCCCCTATCGCCACCCGGGCGGCGGTTTCCCGGGCACTGGAACGTTCAAGAACATTTCGCGCATCATCCTGCCGGTATTTGATCACGCCGGTGAGGTCCGCATGACCGGGACGCGGGTGGGTAATAGCAATATCTTCGACAAAATCCTCCGCCAAGGGGGACATCCTTTTATCCCAGTTTTCCCAATCCCGATTCCGGATGGACAGGGTTATGGGCGAGCCCAGCGTCTTCCCCCAGCGCACCCCGGATAGAAAATTCACCCGATCTTTTTCGATCGACATGCGGCCGCCGCGACCATAGCCCTGCTGACGGCGGCCAAGATCCCGATTGATACACCCTTCATCCAATTCCAAATTGGCCGGCATTCCCTCGATGATGGCCGTCAGAGACGGTCCATGGGATTCCCCGGCTGTCAGATAGCGCAACCTGTTCATTTATTCATCCTGTCTTCACGATAAAAAAGGACAGGCAAGACACCTGTCCTTTAGTTTTTCAATTTTAGAGAATAGCGAAATCAGGGTCGTTTGGCTAGTCCAAAATGCGTGGGGTTATAAACACCAGCAACTCACGCCGCTCTTCGCTGACAGACTTGGATTTGAATAAATGTCCGAGCACCGGAACATCCTTTAACAACGGCACCCCGGCATCGCTCTCCTGCTTATCCATGATAAAGATACCGCCAATGACAGTCGTCTCCCCATCTTTAACCAGAACGGTTGTCTCTGCCTTTTTGGTATCGATAGCGGGAGCCGAACCGGAACCGGTCGTAACGTTGGCACCGCGCGAATCGTTCTTGGCTTCGATTTCCAGAATAACACTGCCGTCGGGATTAATTTCGGGCGTCACCTTGAGGCTGAGTTCGGCCTTTTTAAATTCCGTCTTGGCCTGTCCATCACTACCGAGAGACTGGTAAGGGATTTCCGTACCCTGAGAAATCTCGGCTTCTTCACCGTTAAGGGTCGTGACGCGAGGGGTGGAGATGATTCTACCCTGTCCGGAGTTTTCCAAAGCGGAGATACGCAAGTCGAGAACCGCCTTGTCAAGACCGACCCTACCGAAGGTCAAACCACTGGCAAGCCCGGCGGCTGAGGCCACGGTGCCGGCGGAAGGTGGCGTGAGAAGATAGCTGCCCCCGAGCCCTATGCTGCCGTTATTGCCATCAACACTGGGATCATTGGAGTAGGAAAAGCCCCATTTGACCCCCAGGTCCCTGGCAAAGGTAGCGCTGGCCTCGACGATGCGAGCTTCTATGAGTACCTGCCTGACGGGCAAGTCAAGCAATGCAACGAGATTTTTGATCTCCGCCACCACCGATGGGATATCC
>JASKKK010000043.1 GCA_030154185.1 Desulfuromonadales bacterium | reverse complement strand
TTGCTACGCAACGGGCCGTCGCCATCGTTGCGGATTTATTGTCACAGAGCATAAGCCGGGCTTGTGACCGGCTTGAAAATAATTGTTCAGGAGACCCTACGTAAAAACAGTGATGCGATCGCCCGACCGGCACAAAAAAAGGGGCCGGGCAAAACCCGGCCCCAACTTATCACATCAATAGTTAGGAAACAATTAGAACTTCAAGCGCAGACGGGCGTCGGTACGGAAAACGTCGTCGCCGTCGCCTTCGGCATTCATGGCCTCCCACGCGTCGCCGGCTACCAGATACCCGGCGTTGATGTCGGCGGTCAGGCCTTTCATGATGGTGTAGCTGGCACCAACCACGAACTCGTGGCCGATTTCATCATCGCCAAGCAGTTCGTCTTCAGCGGTATTGTGCCAGAAGTATTTGGCCCAGACCTTGGTTTTGGCGTTCAGCTTACGGGCCGCGCCGACGTAGATCAGCTTGTAGCCCTGGTCGAAGACATAGGGAGCCTGGCTGAAGGAGTTGTCGTCGGCGTAGTTGTCAAAGATGATGACCGAACCGAGGATTGAGGTGGAAATGTCGATGACATCGAAGTTTTCGGCATCACCGTCAAAAGGATCGTCGTCGCCCGAGGCGTAAAGGCCGCCGAGGGTGAAGGTGTTTTTGCCCATGGCATAATCGAGCTGGCCATGGAACAGGTAGGCTTTGCGATCGAGGCTTTCATCGAAAGCATCGGAAGTCACTTCGCCGGTCAGGTAGATACCGGTAAACATACCGGACAGGTTGTTCCATTTACCTTTACCGGACAGGCCAATCCAGATTTCTTCGTCCTGGATGGTGCCGAGAGAGGTGAAGGTGCCGGTAGTCAAATCGGTGTAACCGATAGGCTCCTGGCCCTGATCCATGTAAACAATAAAGGCGTTGAGGCTGTTGCCATTATCGAACACATAAGTCAGGTCGGCGGCATAGGCGTCGTCGTAGGCGCTTTTCTTGTCGCCGCCGGCGTCTTTTCCACCATTCCAGTCATTGCGGAACCAACCGAGGGAATAAGCCCAGTTGCCTTCTGCACGCTTCCACTTGACGCCGCCGGCGTTATCGGTCCACAGCATGTAGTTGTAGCCGACGGGCTGCAGGCCGATGGACAGACGGGATGCGGGATCGAAAGGCACCTCGATGTCGGTGTAGGCCCAACGCAGCTCAAAAACATTCTGGTCACCGCCGAAGTTGGCGCCTTGATCCTTGCTACCGAATTTGGAGGAACCGAATTCGAAGCCGACCACGCCCTTAACCTTTTTCTCGTCGTCGGACACGACCATGTGCATGCGATATTTGATTTCGCCGAAGAAATCGCTGTCGTTCTCTTCCTTCTTGGTGTCGGGAACGCTCACTTTAGAGCCGGCAGCAACAAAAGGTACGCCACCGAGGCTTCCGGAACCGAGGTACTTTTCACTGTCTTTGCTGGTGCGTGTAGACAGATCAGCTTGGTCGCTGTAGGAAAAGCGATGATTAAAATCACCATGCCATTCGACGTTGATGGCCATGGCGGGTACGGCCATCGCCAGGGCGATCAGGGTCGCCAGTACAATACGCATCTGTTTCACGATTTAGGTCTCCTTCCATCTGAAAAAATGAATCCCAAATTTTTGCGCGCTGCAGATCCTGCACCGTCGCAAAATACACACTGGGGCGAAAAGCCAGATGCTTTCCGAGCCCCGGATGATGCCTGCAGGCCTTATTCCGACATTCAGGTCTTGTTGGGCCTGATGGCAACGATATCCTCACCTCCTTTTTCGTTGAATCCAAAGCATTGAAGGACAGATTTTCACTCTTTTCTACAATTTGTATGCCAAGCGCTGTATATCGTGCTATACGCCGATTTGGCGGCAACATAGGTGAAAACGATGTCAAATGAAACGTTTCCTGTATCACTCATGTGTATTGACTTCGCCACAGAGTGTGTCTCTATGCAACAAAAAGCGTGTCCGATGTCCCTTTTCAATCAACGCGGGATGCGGGGGCCGGTTGCCGGTCGAGGAGTTGTTGCAGAACGTCCGTCAATTCCAGGCCGTCCATTCCCAGAGAGTCTTGTATGACATGCCGGGAATTATCCAAAACCAGAACTCTGGGGATGGGGTAAACCCGATAGTTGCGGTGCACCTGACCGTCATCAAGCAGCGCTACGAAAGTGTCCGGGAGTTTCTTGCCCTTAAGGTACTTGCGTACGGTTTTGGCCGTCTCCTGGATAAAAATGTCGATAACGGGAATACGGTTGGCTTCGAAAAACTCTCGGATTTTCTCCAGTTCAGACATCTGGGACCTGCAACCGGGACACCAGGTAGTGCCGATGACCAGAACGACGACAGGACTCTCGACGTTCGAGAGGCTCACCGTCTCGCCGTCAAGATTACGAAGAGTGAAATCGGGGGCGGTGGTACCGGAGGGGAGTTGGCAAAACGCAGAGGTGGTGAACAACGCGACAAAAAGCCATGCATTAACGGCATGCAGCAATTTTTTTTTCATAATCCTTCCCCGTCAATCCAATAACATCAAAAAATGAAACATCCGATTATTCGGCCATCGGTGAGGATTAGTCAAGGAAAAATTCGAAATAAGGGAGACAAGGTTTTATTTTTTTGCGAAAGAAAGCTCCTCTCGTTTCCTGGCAAAACTTGGCTTCATATTGCGAATATTGACTTTCCATGCGCATTCCACTACTTTTAGCACATGAAAACAGTTCTTCGGGACGGATTTTCCTCGCGGTCAGGAGGCAGGTTCCGACGTTCACACTGGATCGAAGCAATTACGCAGGAAGGAAGCCCCTACTTGTCGCTCTCTAGTTTTGATTTTCCCCTCGGCATACATCCCTGGACCAGCGAAAAGCGGCGTTTGCGCCGGTTGCGGGAAGGGTATACGTTTGCTCTGCTGGAAAACTCCAGCGATTCCTATCGTTTTACCATTATGGCGGGGGTCGGCAAAGTTGAAAAACTGTTTCACGACTTTGCCGCTGCCATGCCCGAAGAATGTTTTTTCATCCTTGAATATTATGCGGATGAAGAAGAACAGCCGAACCAAGAAAATGCAGAGCCCCTGCTCTACTACTCTCCCTATATGCCCAAGGAAGAGATTCTTGACGTATTAAGACCATATTTCTCCCGATTGATCCATGACGGGTTTGTCGGGTTTGGTCTGGCGAATAACCAGGTCGGTATGGAACTCTTCTACTCGGAAGAAAAAGTCGTTAACTGTTTCGCCTGTAATCATATAAGGGTCATGGACATGCTCGGGCGTTGCGGTCTGACTTATAATGCCAGCCAGCTCTTTACCTCCGACCTGGGACATGACCATCTTTCTCTGTTGTGTTATCAGCCCCGAACCCTGCCTGACGATTTTTCCGATTTACGGGAGCGGGATCTCGATTATCTCCATTTTTGCAGAGAAATCACGGAGCTTCTCGAGATGTATCCGGTAGAGGATGATCTTTCCTTTTTCCTGTCCCTGAAAGAGCAGCAACTGATTGTGCAACGTTTGAAGGAGCATCCCGAATTTTGCGGGTTTTCCGAAGAAGAGTTCGGCGATCTTCTGCTCAGCTGGGGTGACTTTGTCCAGGAGTGTGAGACCGGTTTTCAGGGCAGCCTCGAAGATTATCACGACGGGCTGCGGTTGCGGGACCTGATTCAATTTGTCATTGAAGGCGTTCCGGTGTTGCTGGCCCGCAAACTGACGGAAGTGGTGGCCGATGCCGACCGGCGTTTGCGTCATAACCTTATCGATTGTCGCAAGCGGCTTGATGCAGCCCAGGATCTGCCGTTGCGCGATGATCGCTTCTGGTACCGGGGCATGGTGCGTAAGCAGGGGGTGGAGTTACGCCGCGACCTGATCCGGCAGGGGTGGTTCCATCCATGACCCCAGGCTGCCTTGGCGGGCAGTCCGGGCGGAGGCTGTCATGATCGCCATTGTAGCGGCGGTGCCGGACGAAACCTGGATGTTGCGACGCAGATTGTTTCCCTGCGAAGTAAAGCGCTGCGGGCGACGCGATCTCTATTGCGGACGCATGTTCGGACACAAGGTGGTGGTGTTGCACACCGGGGTCGGGAAGATCAATGCGGCCTCTGCCGTCACTGCGCTGTTGGAAAGCTGTGAACCCGATTTCGTAATCGTTACCGGATGTTGCGGCGCCTATCCCGGTCAGGGTTTGGAAAGAGGAGACCTGCTTCTCGCCAGTGAAGAGATATGCGCCGACGAGGGGGTTTGGACTCCCGATGGGTTCAAGGATTTCGCCACTCTCGGATTTTCCCTTTTACGCAGCAAAGGTGTCGGACTCGCAAATCGTTTTGCCGTGGATGGCAAACTGCACGACCTTGCCAATCCCATTCTTCAGCATCATGTCCGGCAGGAGGGCATTCGTCTCGGTATCGGTCCGCTGGTGACGGTCTCCGCCTGTTCGGGGACGCTGCAATCCGGATTGGCGCTGCAGAAGCGTACCGGCGGTCTTGGAGAAAACATGGAAGGTGCGGCCGTGGCGCAGGTATGCGAGACGTACGGAGTGCCGTTTCTGGAACTTCGAGGAGTGTCGAATATGGTTGAAGATCGTAATCTGGATAACTGGGACCTGGAAGGTGCGGGAAAAATGGCTCAGCAGGCTCTCATCGCCTTGCTGCGTGGCTGGTTCTCTCCGATCCTGCCGGCGTGATGCGCTCCCTGTCCCTGGGAATCTCCCCCTGCCCCAACGACACATCGATATTTTTTGGTCTGATCAGCGGTCGCATAGCCCTGCCCGGTTTTGCTTTGGACCTTCGTATCGAAGATGTGGAAACGCTCAACAGGCTGGCGGCCGCCAGTGCTCTCGATGTGACCAAGGTTTCCATCCACGCTTACGCTCACCTGCGCGAGGACTATGTCCTGCTGCGCAGTGGGGCTGCCCTCGGCCGCAGTTGCGGACCGCTGGTGGTGGCTCGCGGCCCTGTATCGCCTGAAGGTCTGAAGGCATCCCGTATAGCCGTCCCAGGGCATCTTACCACGGCAAGTTTGTTGCTCCAGCTCTATGGCATCGATCCCTCACGGATGGAACAGATGCCCTTCCATGCTATCGCGGCAGCGGTCGCTTCCGGCCGGGTCGATGCCGGCGTTCTCATTCATGAATCACGTTTTACCTGTGAAAGCCTTGGTTTGATCAAGGTACTGGACCTCGGCAACTGGTGGGAAAAGCTGACCGGCCTCCCTTTGCCGCTCGGAGGTATCGTTGCGCAGCGGAACCTCGGACATAATTTTTTCCGTCTCTTTGAGACAGCCATACGGCACAGCATCGACCTGCTCCATCAGGCACCTGATGCCGTACGGGAGTTCACACGCATGCATGCCCAGGAGACCGACGGTGCGGTTCTCGCTGGACACATCGAGCTTTACGTAAACGAATTCACTCGGCAATTGGGCCGTGAGGGAGAGTCCGCAATCATTGAACTTTTTGCCAGAGCCGAGGCCGAGGGCCTGGTACCGGCTTGTCCTTATGGTTTGTTCGATTGATAAGGTTGTTTGAGGATCTTTCCGAGGACTGAGGACTGAGGACTGAGGACTGAGGACTGAGGACTGAGGACTGAGTGACAAGTGACAAGTGACAAGTGACAAGTGACAAGTGACAAGTGACAAGTGACAAGTGACAAGTGACAAGTGACAAGTGACAAAAAAGCGGCCTTTTGAAGGCCGCTTTTTTGTCGCCATGTACACTGAAAATCAGTTGCTGGAAAGAACGTTTTCCATGTGAATGCTGCGAATAAAAGCCGCCTCGATACTTGTCGCCAGACGGTCGAGAACCTCAGTGGAGGCCGGCGTATCGACAGACAGCACAACCATGGCTTCGCCGGCTTTGGCGCGGCGTCCCAGGTTCATGGACCCGATATTGATGCCGGCTTCACCGAGGATGGTACCGATTTTTCCGATCAGGCCCGGTTTGTCCGCATAGCTGATAACGAGCATGTGTTCCTCAGGCTGAAAATCTGTACTGAAGTCGCGCATTTTGACGATTTTGGGGATGCCTTCAAAGATGGTACCGGCCACCGTGCGTTTTCCGGCGGGGGTGGTCAGGCTGATGGTGACGAGACTGGAAAACGCTTCGGCATCGGTCGAACATACCGTTTCCACGGAGATGCCCATCTGCTCGGCGATCAGTTGAGAATTGACCATATTGATCTCCTGCTCGGTGGAACGGTTGAGCAGGGCCGCCAGACCGCATACGGTCAAGGGCGAGCAGTCGTAGCGGGCCAACTTGCCATTATAGGTAAAAGTCACCTTGCTCGGGTTGGCCGGTGCCAGTTGCACGATAAATTCGCCCATCTGCTGGATCAGCGACAGGAAGGGCTGCATGACCTGCATCAGGTCGGCGTCGAATTTTGGAATGTTGACGGCACTTTCCAGGGGCTTCCCGTCAAGGTAACGGACAATTTCGTTGCTGACATCGACCGCCACGTTTTTTTGCGCTTCAAAGGTGTTTGCTCCCAGGTGAGGAGTGACGACCATGCGCGGATGTGCGATCAATTGCTTGACCAGTTCCGATCGGGGTGGCTCCTCGCTGAACACATCGAAGGCTGCTCCACGGACTTTGCCGCTTTGCAGGGCCGCCAGCATGGCCGCTTCGTTGACGATTTCACCGCGCGCGCAGTTGATGACGATGACCCCGTCCTTCATGGCTTCGAAATGATGGGCGTCGAGCATGTCGATGGTTTCGGCGTTGCGAGGACAATGCAGGGTGATGATATCGGCATAGCGTACGATATCATCCAGGCTGACCAGCTTGGTGCCGAGGTCTTCGGCTCTTTTGGGCGAAATATAAGGGTCGCAGGCCATGACATTCATTTCGAACGCCTTGGCGCGCAAAGCGACGCGGCCTCCGACCTTACCCAGGCCGATAATGCCGAGGGTTTTATCCTTGAGTTCGTAGCCGGTAAAGGGGGCCCGTTGCCACTGACCCTGTTTCAGAGAGCTGTTGGCTACGGGGACGTTGCGGCACAGGGACAACATCACCGCCATGGTGTGCTCTGCTGCGGAGTTGACGTTGCCGTAGGGAGCATTGACAACGATGATGCCGCGACTGCTTGCCACATCGATATCGACATTGTCGATGCCGACTCCGGCCCGGGCCACGATTTTCAGGTTGCGTCCATGCTCGAGCAGTGCACTGTCAACGGTGGTGCCGCTACGGGTGATGATAGCATCGAAGCGGCCGATAATACGGTGCAGTTCCTCAGGTGCAAGTCCCAGTCGGATATCGATCTCGATACGGGGGTCGTCGAGCAGCGGTTGCAGACCTTCTTGGGAAATTTCGTCGGTAATCAGGACCTTCATGGATATTCCTTACGGTTACGGGCCGCGCGTTGGAAGCATTCCCTGCAGGTTTACCTCTTCCGCGGAGCGCGCCCTCGTTTTGCCATATATATGTTATCTGGTTTTGCTCCGGAAGCGGCTCTTTCCCCCATCTTCGCGTCAATCAGCACCCTTGCGTGTGCGGCGCAAACATCCATGCCTCCGTGCAAGGGCTTGAGTTCCTTGATCTTGGGGAAGATTGCTCGTTTCCCATACGAAAACTACGCAGCGTCCATCCGGGGTTTCCGGATGGACACTATTCTATAGAAAACAGCAACCCGTTTCCGGAGAGTGCCGTGGGATTTTCGCCGCAGCCCGGAACGGGTTAAAAGGGGAGACGCTTCCAAAAAAGAGGACACTATACAAAAAAACGGCCGGTCTTTCAATAATTAAGAAGACCGGCCGGTATGACCCAACGACTATTTGATGACCTTGAGATGGCCGGGTCCGGTTTCCGGCGGTTTTGGCGGCGGCTCTGCCGACTGTTCCTGAGATGGTGGCGCGCCGGCGGTGGGCAGAGAGCCGCTCTGGTACATGTCATCCAGCGAAGAGGCAATGGTCAGGCATTGTTTCATGCAGACCCTCTGCACTGGGCAGGTACCGCAATCGGCTTCTCCACCGGCGACGCGCAGCGCATGAATGACCAGGGCGACGCTTTCCGGCTGATTCAAGGGAATGAGGAACATGCTGTATCTCCAATCAGACCTTTACAGGTCCCGATCGGCCGCTGCAGCGAAGCGGCGCAGTTTTTCCATAACGGCGGCAAATCCTTCGGGGGTCAGGGACTGGGGACCGTCGCAGGAGGCATTTTCAGGATCGTTGTGGACTTCCACCAGCAAACCGTCGCAGCCCGCTGCAACTGCGGCATAACACATGGCGGGAACCAGGCTGGCATGGCCGGTGGCATGGGACGGGTCGATCACCACCGGCAAATGCGTCTGTTCTTTCAGTACCGGTACGGCGGAAAGGTCGAGAGTGTTGCGGGTGGCCGTTTCGAAAGTCCGGATGCCGCGCTCGCAAAGGACGACTCTTTGGTTCCCTTCGGAGAGGATGTATTCGGCACTCATCAAAAATTCCTGAATGGTGGACGACATGCCTCGCTTGAGCAATACCGGCTTGTCCTGCTGTCCGAGCAGGCGCAGCAACGGGAAATTCTGCACATTGCGGGCGCCGACTTGCAGAATGTCCGCATAACGGGCGACCAAGTCGACATCGCGGGGATTGACCACCTCGGTAACGATGGGCAGGCCAGTCGCTTCACGGGCAGCAGCCAGGAGTTTCAAGCCCTCTTCTTCAAGGCCCTGGAAGGCATAGGGGCTGGTACGGGGTTTGAAAGCGCCGCCGCGGAGAACCTTTGCACCTGCGGCCTTGACGGCCCGTGCGGTTTCCAGCAATTGAGCTTCGCCTTCCACAGAGCAGGGGCCGGCCATGACCAGCAGTTCCCGGCCGCCCACGGTGACCCCGGGCGCCATTTCGAAAACGCTCGGCTCCCGGCGAATTTCCTTGCTGGCCAGCTTGTAGGGCTTGAGGATCGGTACCACGGCCTCGACATGCGGCATCGATTCCAGTGACTGCAGGACGGCTTTGCCGCGCTCGTCGCCAATGGCGCCGATGACATCGCGCGTTTCGCCGTGAATGACGTGGGCCTTGTAACCAAGTTCCCGAATACGTTTTTTGACTTCAGCCAGCGCCTCTTTGCCGGCTCCTTTTTTCATGACGATAATCATGACGAACACTCCTCTGGGGTTTGGGGGTTGGCCGGCTATCGGTTGTTTTCCCTGAACCACCAAAAGAAAAACCACGGATGAGCCGGTTGGCATCAACCCGTGGTTTTTATATTCAGTGCTGCGGGGGCGCTACGTCCTCAGACACCAGCCTCGGGTCGATGGTTCATAAAGAACCCAAAAAACCCGAACCAAAAGAAAAAACAGTGGCTGAAAATCGAAAACGCCTGCATGATGATCCCCTTAAAAGGTTTCAGATGCCCTATCTGTAACAGATCATCATGGCAAAAGCAAGTAAAAACAAGCTGTTGCTATTGGTTGCAGAAAGTCTAATCCTCCTCTTCGGAGGACTCGACAAAGCGTCTCAGCCAGCGATGGACATCGTTACGGCGAATTTCCGAGCGGAGGTTGGTCATGCGTTGTCGGCGCTCTTCCGGGTCCATGGTAAAGGCCTGGTAGATGGCGTCGGCAGTACCGTCGGTATCGTAGGGATTTACCAGCAGAGCGTGTTTTCCAAGCTGATCGGCGGCTCCGGCGAACTCGCTGAGGATGAGCACACCGTTGTTTTCCACCGAGCTGGCGCAATATTCCTTGGCGACCAGATTCATACCGTCCCGCAGGGGGGTTATCAGAGCAATCTCCGACGTACGGTAGCGTGCCAGCAGCTGTACCCTTTTCAGGCAGCGAAAGACATAATGAATCGGCAGCCATTCCGGTTGGCCGAATCGGGCATTGATACGTCCCGCCAGCTGATCGAGTTGTTCCTTGAGGTCTGCGTAGTCGGGAACCAAGGTTCGGCTGGGCACCACAACCTGCAGCAGGGAGACGCGTTTGATCAATTCGGGATACTTTTCCAGTGCGCGCTCAAAGGCCAGGAACCGTTCGGGAATGCCCTTGGTATAATCGAGGCGATCGACGCCCAGCACCAATTGCCGGCCGCGCAGATTTTCGTGCAGGTACCAGGCGGCATCTTCGACTTCGTGAGAACGGGCTCCCTCATCGAACTCATCGAAGTCGATGCTGATGGGATAGTGCCCGACCTTTATAACCCGTTCACCCCATTTCAATAAGGTGTGATGTCGATGGCGGCTGACGACTTCGGCCTCTGGAAGCAATGCCGTAGCGGTCTGTACGAAATTGCGGCGGTCGCGCAGGGTCTGGAAACCAATCTGGTCGTAGGACAACAGCCCTTTGATCAGCGATTTTTTCCACGGCAAGCGTCGGAATAGATCCGGAGAGGGAAACGGAATGTGCAGGAAAAAAGCCAGGCGGTCCTGTATGCCCATTTCCCGAAGGTGGGCACCTACAAGCATCAACTGGTAATCGTGAACCCAGATGAAATCATCTTTTTCGCCCTGTTCGGCGACCACCGCGGCAAACTTCTGATTGACGGCGTTGTAGGCCTGCCAGTCGGTAAGATCAAAACGGCAGAAGCCGAGCAAATCATGAAACAGAGGCCAGATGGTGGCGTTTGAAAAGCCCCGATAATAACGTTCCACGTCTTCTTCACTCAGCGGCACCGGAACCAGTTGATATCCTTGTTGATCCTTGAATTCGCGCAACAGCTTGTCAAGGGGAGCTTCATCGCCGCAGCCGGGCCAGCCGATCCAGACGCCCTGGTTTTTACGCATGACGGGAGCCAGTGCGGTCACGAGACCGCCGGTACCGGGTTTCACGGACCATTCGTCCTGGTCCTGGGTGATCACCGTAGGCAGTCTATTGGAGATGATCAGCAAACGTTTGGTGAGACTTGGTGTCATGATGAAACACTCCTCCTTCGGCATGAAACACTTTTCGACCCCGCCTCTGCAAGCGGTTCATCCGACCACGACCCGCTCTTCGCAACCTCCCTGGAGACCGACCAGCAGGGTCAGATATTCCCGCAGGTGGCGGGTAATGAGAAAGTTGTCCATAACGAACTGGCGTGCGCGTTCTCCCATTTCCCGTCGCAGTCGCGCTCGGTGCAGAAGGTAACGCATGCGCAGGGCTGCGCCCTCCGGTGTGCGGACCAAAAAACCGGTGTAGTGGTTGAATACCTGCAAACGTATACCGCCGGTATCGCCGCCTATGACAGGTTTACCCTTCCACATGCCCTCGGTTACGGTAAGCCCGAACCCCTCGCGAATCGATTTCTGGATTACGATATCCGAAGCACGCTGCAACGCATTGATGGTGCGGTGAGCATCCGAGGGAAGCATCAGAACATGAATGTCCGGATGACCTTCGGCAGCCCGCTGTACCTCCTGGAGGACCTCCTGCCCTTCCGGATCATCGCTCGCCCCGCCTCCGGCTAGCACCAGTTGCAGGGGAGTCAGTTTGGCCGCCAGAAGATAGGCCTGAATGACCCCAAGGGGATCTTTGAACCGGTCGTATCGGGAAACCTGAAGGACCAGCGGTCGTGCCGGATCGAGGCCGAATTTCGCATAAACGGCTTCGATTTCCGCTGTTGGCAGATGGCGGTTCTTTTCACTCAACGGGTCGATGCTCGGAGCAACGATATATTGGGCATGGGGCAGAGGCTGTGCGAATTCTGGCAGAGAGAAAATGCTGGCATCGTACGAAGCCAGCCAGGGACGCAGGTATTTCCATACAGAGCGAAACGGATGGCTGGCATCGATGTGACAGCGCCAGATCCATTTGCCGCGACGGTTGGGGAAATGGGACAGAAGCGCCGCAGGTTGCGGGTCGTGGATGAAGACGAAGTCGGCCTCTTCAAGAACGCCACGCAGTCGTTCCGCACAGTCCGCATTGGTCTGCTCATAGGCTTTCAGAAGGTCGTCGGAAACTTTTCTGCCCATGCCTTGCAGGGCATTGTGAAAGCTTTTTGTGCATTCGTAAAAATCAGGGGAGCCGTTGATGACCTCCCAGCTTGTTTCGATGCCGAGAGCTTTTTTCAGAGGAATCAGTTTCTGGAGAATTTCCGCCACCCCACCGCCTTCGCGGGTGGAATTGACGTGCACGACCCGTGCACCTTTCAGGGGCGCCGCCAGTTGTTCGAGGTGTTGAATCACGGAGGTGCCTGTGACCGGAGCGTATCGGGCCAGAAAGTCCTGATTTTTGTTTTCACTTGCGGTGTCCATCAGCTCTGCTCCTCGAAAAACGCCTGAAACAGGTTTGCGATTTGGGTGCGGATTTCGTCCAGAGATGAAAAGTACGGGTCGAAACCGCAGAGGCGTTCCCTCAGGCTCTGGTAGCGGTCGCCGAATCCGCTCAACCAGGCGGAAAAGTCGTCGCAACGTTGTTCGGTGCGTCTGCGGGCATCGATGAAGTGGTAAAAAATGCAGCCCGTAGACAGGGAGGGCAGATATGCCGTCAGGTCTTTAGGGTCATCGAAACGCAATCCGGTGTCGAAGACCACGATCTGGGAATGCAGGAAGTGAAACTGCTGATCAGCCTTGGCCCAGGGGATCATTTCGCTTTCGTCCAGCCGTTGCTCCACCGTATCGACCAGTTCCAGTCGCAATGCCTCGAGACTGTCGAAGTCGGTCGGCAAGGTCATGCTGAGACGTTCGGCAAGGGGCTTGTCATGCAGGCCGTGATAAGCCCAGGAGGCAAAGTCGTTATTGTATTCCGGCTCGTCAAACTGCGGGCGCAGCAGCCGGCCCCAGAAATGGTGGTCGATGCTGGGCAACGGAACCTTTTCCAGTGCGTCGCGAAATTCCTTGAGATTCTGCACTTTGGTTCCTGTCGACAAGGTGATCAAGGCGCAGTCTTTTACTTCAAATGGATAGATGTCCGGTGTGGTTGATGCCATGAAATTCCTGTCGATGCGTAATGTTTTGGTCCATCGGGCTTTGCTCAGGTAACTATCTAAGGATAGCACAACCCCTGACCGGAGGCAATTTCCGAACCCGTTTACAATTCGCCCATGTTTTTGCTTGACAGAGGCGGGGGAATTCTTTATAAACGGAACTCGCATTGCCCAGATAGCTCAGTCGGTAGAGCAGAGGACTGAAAATCCTCGTGTCGGCAGTTCGATTCTGTCTCTGGGCACCATAAATTCAAGGGGTTGGCTTACCGAAGCCAACCCCTTTTTTCTTTTTGCGATGCCCTACCCGCACATACCCTCTCCTTCGTAACACTGAAAACGGACGGTTCAATCCGGTTTGCCGAGCTTTTTTCTCAGATAATAAGCGCTCCATCCGAACGTTACCAGCAACAATATAAACAACAGGATGTTCCACGGACCCGGTTCGACAAGAGTGGCCTTGAAGCGCTCGGTCAGCAAGGTCAGGCCGGCAATTCCCGGCAGCATGCCAAGCATCGTTCCGAGCAGGTAATCGCGGAAACGGATGTGGGATGCGCCGGCCGCCAGGTTGATGAAGGTGAAGGGAGCTATGGGCATCAGCCGCAGAGCGCCGACCGTGATCAGGCCTCGGCGGGCAATCCGTCGGCTGAGTTTGTTCAAGCGTCCGTCGGTGACGCTTTGAATCGTATCGTGACCGAGCCAGTGGCCGAGGGCATAGGTGAGGGAAGCACTGACGAGGGCGCTTCCGTAGCTGCAAAAAAAAGCGGGCAGCGGGGAGAGCAGAGCGGAGGTCGCCACGATCATCAGGGTTACGGGACAGCAGATCAGTCCTCCGACAATGTAGGCCAGTAAAATGTAAAGCCAGGACAGGGGACTTTCCCGAAATCTTTCCGCCCAGGCCACGAGGATGTCCACTTCAAGGGATTTTCTGAGGGGTGAAAAGAACCAAAGACCAAGCACCAGGGTAATGCATAGAACCGCTACGGTCAGTTTGATCTTTCCGGATCCGGACCGATTTTTGTCCCTTGTTTCAGTAGGCAAGGCGTTCTCCGTCTTAAGCTCGAATCTCTTCAGCCGGTTTATGCATGCCTAACCGGGCCTACGGATGGGTGGTTGGCCGCGTTGCCGGAGGCTCGCGGGTAAAAAGTTCCAGAACCGAAAAGAGCAGAGAGAGTATCAACGGGCCCAGAACGATGCCGATGAATCCGAAAACCGACAGTCCACCTAAAAGTCCCAGGATGATGACCAAGGGGGGGATGTAAATGCGGCCGGCTCTTCCGCTCATGAAAAGGGTACGGATGAGGTTGTCCGAAGGGGCGATCAGAACCCCTCCCCAGACGAATAGAAACACACCTTGAAAATACTGTCCCTGAAGCAACAGGTAAAGTGCCGCGGGAACCCATATCAGGGCGGTTCCTAAAAGAGGAATCAGGGCGGCTACGGCTGTTGCCGCACCGAGGAGCAGCGGGAAGGAAACCCCTGCCATCCAGTAACCTAAAGTCGCCATCAAGCCTTGCGTGACGCATGCCAGAAAAAGACCGTACAGGATTTTGGCAAGAACGTTTTGCACTATGTATGTAAGTTCTCCCTGGATTTTGCCCTCCAGGGGGACCAGAGCCGTCAGCCGCGTCATAAATGATTTTCCGTCCCGGTAGATGAAAAAAAGCGTCAGGGTCATGACGGCCAATTGCAGGGTAAAGGACAGCGATTTTTTGACGATGGTGGTGGAAAGGCCGACGACAAGATCAAGGGATTTTTGAAAGGTGAGTTTCATGGATTCCTGCAGGTCTATGCCCAGCCGGTCGATGAGAGGGCCGACGCTTTCCAGCAGCAATGCAAGGGGGGGGAATGTTTTTATACGCTGCCAGATGCCCGAAGGGTCCCCGGAAAAAGTCCGCTCAATGGTTGCGTAAAAAGCCGGTCCTTTGTTGGCCAGTGCAAAGATCAGAGCCACCACGGGGATAACCAGAACCAACATGACCACGGGCGTCATGATGCCGGCTGTAAGGTTTCTGCGCTTTTTAAAGGCGACATACAGCTTGTCGTAAAGGGGAAAGGTGAGCGTGCCGATGATGGCTGCCCAAAGCAGGGAGCGTACATAGGGGGACAGTACGGCGATCACCGCACTCAGATAAAGCAGAAGTGCGGTGTAGGCCAGCAAAGTTCCAAATAGCTTTCTGTCCACTTTCTTTTTCCTTTGCCTGAGGAGGTGCTGCAATTTTCCCAACTGGCGGGCGGTTGTCAACTTAAGAAAGAACCTGGGTTCCGGGGGGATGGACGGCAACGGGGTTATGCCGTATTGCATGAGTGGCTGACTGTCAGCGAGTGATGTTGCTGCCACCGATATGAGAAAGAGGACAGCCCGACCCGGAAAACCGCTCCACCGCGGCGCATTACGCTGTAGAAAGTCCTGACGAGGCCAGGGCCTTTTTATGCAAACCGGAGGATCTGCTCAAAAAAGGTTCTGCATGAAAGTTCCCCTGTCCTGACGCAGGTTCGGTTTTGCCGTTCTGCCGGTTAAATCCACTGATTGCTTCCCCTTGCAAACCGCCACGCTTTCTATTAAGGTTTCGAGCCGTTGTGTAAAAGTCAGCGGCTGATCCGGGTCACAGAACTTTCCCTACCCCGCCGTAACCGTTTCCATTCCATTATCCCGAAGTTCAGCTTATGAGACATCAAGCAAGACAGGCTTGCCATGTCGATATGCCGTCGACGTGGGTCAAATATCGCAAAGGTTTGTGCAACGATTGTCTGGCGGTCTGTTGCAGCCTGCCCGTGGAAGTCACGATAGGCGATCTGGTACGCATGGATCTGATCGATGCCTTCGAGGCGGAAGAACCGGCCAAGGAGGTCGCCAAAAAGTTGCGCAAGCAAGGGCTTATCGACCACTTCAATTTCAAAAGCGAAATCTTTACCCTGGCACGACTGGCCAACGACGACTGCATCTTCCTCGATCAGAAAAGCCGCCGCTGCACCATTTATGCAAAGCGTCCCGGCACATGTCGCAATCACCCGCAGATCGGTCCGCGGCCGGGATATTGTGCGTATCGGTGCAAAGGGTAGAATAGAGGCCCAAGGCCCAAGGCCCAAGGCCCAAGGCCCAAGGCCCAAGGCCCAAGGCCCAAGGCCCAAGGCCCAAGGCCCAATGACAAATGACAGGTTTACCCCCTTGCGACGCTGCCGGAACGGAGCGAGCGACGGGCGAAACAGGCGGAAAACTGAGCGCAGCGAATCTTTTCCGCCCGCCCGGCGGTCGCACAGTGGAGGGAACCCGCCGTAGGCGGGCCAGGAGCGGGGTGCCCTTTTTCTGTTTCCTCTTTTTGGGCAAGCAAAAAGAGGAAGGCGTCTGGCGGGACGCAACCCGCCCGTGTTGAAGTTGAAGAAGAGGAGCAAGGCAGACAGCCTTTTCCTTCTCACAGCGTATAAAAAAACCGCGACCGCTAATAGCGGAACGCGGCTTTTCTATCCTGAAAGATAGTCGCCTCAAGGCGCATAATTCTCCAGACTTCTGCGCAATGCGTCCGCGGAGGCGGGCCCCCGCACCCGACCGGAAAAGATATCATCGGCCGTGACGTTCGGTCGGCCGTAATAGGCGGCATTATCCTCCCAGAGTATGTTCAATACCGATCCCTCCAGAGAAACCCCGGCAAAAAAGCCACGGGAACGGCTGTAGGAGAGGATCTCCGCCTTGAGCATCACGTCGGTGGCACCTTCCACTCGTCGTCCCACCGGTCCGGCGGCTACGGCGGCGTCGGCGCCGAGGGTGAATTTACCCTTTTTGATGTCGTCGACGCTGCGCTGACTTTTGAACACCAGGATCACATCCGTCGACTGGCCGCCGATCTGCCAACCGAAGCTGCCACCGCCGATGGAGAGAAAACTCGGGTTGCTCCATCCTCCTCCCCGGTTGCGTATCAGCAGTACGCCTTCGCCGTATCGACCGCCGATGATGAAGGCCCCCTTGACGACACCGGGAATGATGGCGATACCGTAGGCATTGCTGAGCAGGCTGGGGGGGATGGCCGATTCGGGGATTTCCATGATTTTATCGAGCACGGCGGTGGCTTGCTTAACGGTGGTTTCCAGCTCGGAGGCGTGTGCCGGAACGCTCAAAATCAGAACCGCGGTTGCCAGCAGGGCTGCCATCACGCCTGTGGGACCATTGGGTTTAATCATATTCGTATCCTCCCTTTTGGGGTGGTTTCCCTACCTCCAGTAGGGATAGCGGTGCCAATAAGGATAGTGGTACCAGAAGGGGTCGTAGTAATAAGGATAGTAGGGATAAGCCCTCTCATAACGTTCTTCGGGCCACAGGTACAACTCGCCTATGTCGAATACAGGATAGTGATAGCTGGCTTTCTGCAACGGCTTGACCCGGACATCGCGCAAGGTTCCGGTAAGGGTCACGAGCTTGCCTTCTTTGTAGATGCTCGGGTCGAGAATCCGGCTGCTGCGGGCCAGGAAGCGCCCGGCCTCTTCATCGGGATCCTGCGGTTTGTCCCGCTTGTCGAGCGTGTATTTGAGAATTTCCAGGGTCGAGCCGTTGTCGGTGACTTCGTTTGTCAGAATCATTCCGCCGAGTATGACGGTCTTGCCGATGTAGGTTTCAGGCGAGGATTTAAGCTGGGGATATTCCACCTCGTAGTTGACACTGTAAAGGGCGTCTTTGGAAAGGACCGATCCGCATCCCGCCACCAGACCGAGCAAGGCCGGAAGAAGAAACCAGAATAACGATTTTTTCATGTCCGCCTCCTTGAGGAAATTTCGCGTGCCCGCCTATCCTTTCACAGAGAATTTGCTTGCGCATATGCAGGTTTTCGGATGCCTTCAATAATCGATGCCCGGTTGCGGTTCGATATCGCGCCGGAACGCATGCTTGATCTCCCGGACTTCGCTGACCGTGTCGGCTCGCTCGATAATATCCGGATGAGCATTGCGTCCGGTCAGCACCAGATGCAGAAGCGGAGGCTTGCGATCGAGCAGATTTAACACCTGATGCAAGTCGACCAGCTTCAGGTGCAGGGCGTTGTTAATTTCGTCGAGGACCAGCAGGTCGAACGCCCCAGAAGCCATTTTTTCCAGGGTCAGATCGATGGCATCCTGAGCATTGGCCCGGTGCTCTTCGAAGGGATAGGGATTGCCCTGGATGCCGCAAAATCCTTTACCGGTATGGTACAACTCGACGTTGTCCCCCAGCTTCTTGATTCCGTCCCATTCGCCGGCATACAGGTCGCCTTTCATGAACTGGATAATGCAACTGCGCATGCCATGACCACAGGCGCGTAACACCATTCCCAGCGCCGAACTGGTTTTGCCCTTGCCGTTGCCGGTAAGGACCACGATCAGTCCATGGCGTTCTTTCGGTTCCAGGTGCTCGACTTTATCCGGCAGGGTGCCTTGTGTCATGACATTCTCCTAAAAAAAGAGCTGGGCTGTAACCTTCTTCAGCCATTGTATCCCATTTCCCGTCTTGCTGCATCTTTTCACACAGAGGAAAAGTCCCTTAATCGAAACCGTACTCGGACCAACGCTGTCGAAGCACTTCGGAGATATGCTCATCCGGCTGCAAGACCTGCAAGCCTTGGGGAGCGGCTGTGGCATCGATACCGACACGTCCGTTCCGCATCAGCAGGTCGTGTCGTGGATCGCATCGGTTAAGGGTGCGCCAGAAAAAAGTAGCGGGATCCCTGGTGTCGCCGTCGGTCGTTATTACCAACAGGCGCGCCAGTTGTAGCGGACCTTTTTCCCACAGGCCATGCAAAAGGGTTTTGCCACAGGTGTTCGCTTTTACGGAGATGAGGGTGACGCCGTGAAAAATCCCTTCGACAGGCATGTTGATGTCGAGAATCTCAGGATGATCGATGCGCAACAGGCACAGCAGCAAGCGCTCGGCAACTTTGCCGAGATAGCAGTTTTCCATGGGGGGCGGACCGACGATTGTTGTCGCCAGGATCGGGTCGGCGCGGTGGCTTATGGAACTGACGCGGAGCAAGGGTACGCGGACGGAGGGCTGATAGAAGCCTGTATGATTGCCGAAGGGGCCCTCCTCAACTCTTTCACCGGGATAGACCAGCCCCTCGATAACAAATTCGGCACCTTGGGGTACCTGCAGGTCGCTGGTCAGTGAAGAGGTCATCGCCACGGGCCGACCGTGCAGCAACGCGGCAAATGCGGCTTCGTCGCAACCGGGAGGAAGAGGAAAAGTCGCGGCAAACAACAAGGTCGGGTGCCCGCCGAGGGCGATGCTGACCGGCATGGGCAGGCCCCGGGCATGCCAGGCACGGCAGTGATGCGCTGCATCGCTGGCTTCCCGCCAGTGTACGGCGGCGCGTTGCGGTCCCAGAATCTGCAGCCGGTACATGCCGCAATTGGCAGATCCGCCTTCGGGATGGCGGGTGAAGACCTGCGGCAGGTTGAGATAGCGGCCACCGTCACCGGGCCAGCTGCGCAGGGCCGGTAACAGGGACAGGTCCGGGCAAGGCATGGTGATTTCGTGACAAAGGCATCCAACCTTCAAGTTCGGGACGAATCGGGGCTTTTGCAACAGGTGTTGCAGCCGTGTGCCGGCATCCTCCCCAGGCACAAATTTCAACCCCTGCTCAAGGCGTTGGACCGCGGTTTCGAGGCGTTCCACGCCCAAGGCCCATGCGGCTCGACGGAAGGAGCCGAACAGGTTGGTCGCGACGGGAGTCCGATGCCCGAGGACGCGCTGAAAAAGCAGAGCCCGCCTGCCGCCGGCGCCTTTGCACACCCGATCGGTAATGGCGGCAAGTTCCAATGCAGGGTCGACCTCGACTGCAATGCGGTGCAGTTCCCGCCGCTGCTCCAGCAGGGCAAGAAACTGGCGCAGATCGCTAATTGCGGTCGGATCGCTCATGATCATCTTCCGGCGGCAAGGACTGACTGCTGCCCCAGCCGCCGCCACCGGGAGTCTCAACGATCAGGATGTCGCCGGCGTGTCCGGTCAGGGTGCATTTGCCCGGCAGTTCCCGGATCCGTCCTTTGCGCAGCAAGGCATTGCGTCCGGGTCGCCCCGGTTCGCCGCCGGCCAAACCATAAGGGCTTTGCTTGCGTCGGTCGCTGATGAGAGTGATGCGGGTTTCATCAAGCATTTCCATTTCCTTGACCACGCCTTCGCCTCCGGGATGCTGGCCGCCTCCGCCCGACCCGCTGCGCAGACAATACCGCCGTACTCTCAGGGGGTAGGCATGTTCCAGTGCTTCGACGGGGGTGTTGAGAGTATTGGTCATATGGGTCTGCAGGCCGCTGGCCCCCGGTCCGGCCGGGCCTCCGCCGGCACCGCCGGCGATGGTTTCGTAATAGGCGAACAGGTTGCCGTTGCGAGGATCGACCCCGCCAATGGTCAAATTGCTCATGGAACCGCAACTGGCAGCCGGGATGCGCTCAGGTAATGCCTGGGCCAGTGCTCCGAGCAGGACATCGACGATACGCTGCGAGGTTTCCACGTTGCCGCCGGCCACCGCTGCCGGGAATTTGCAATCGACGATCGTACCGGGTTCGGTGCGCACCGCAATCGGGCGCATGCAGCCGGCGCTGCCGGGCATATCCTCAGGCGCCAGCAGGCGGAACGCATAGAATACCGCCGACAGAGTGATGGCGCGTACGGCATTGACGCAACCGGCGACCTGGGGAGCACTGGCGGAAAAGTCGACGCAGGCGTCTCTCCCGGCGATGGTTAATTCGCACCGAATCGGTATGGGGCCGCTGCCGGCGCCATCATCATCCAGAAGGTCTTCGAAGCGATAGCAGCCGTCGGGGATGGTGGCGATGACGTCGGCCATCATGGTTTCGCCGTAATCGAGCAGAGCTTGTCCGTAACGGTCGGTTTCATCAAGGCCGAAGAGATCGACGATCTCGCGCAGGCGGCGTTCGCCGACGCGGTTGGCGGCCATCTGGGCATTCAGGTCGCCTTGCCGTTCCACCGGTGTACGTACGTTGGCCAACAACATGGCCAGCATTTCCTCCTCCAGGTGTCCGGCGCGTACAATGCGCATCGGCGGGATACGCAATCCTTCCTGGAATATTTCCGTGGACAGCGGCAGGGAGCCGGCGCTGATACCGCCGACATCAGCGTGGTGGGCACGGTTGGCAAGGAAAAAAGACGGTTTCGAAGCATTGCAGAAAATCGGCATCACCAGCGTGATGTCAGGGAGATGGGTGCCTCCGCGGTAAGGGTCGTTGAGCATTACCATGTCGCCCGGCGCAAGGTCGACGCAGCGAATGGCAGCCGCCACCGAAAGCGGCATCGATCCGAGGTGCACGGGAATGTGTGCCGCCTGTGCCACCATTTCGCCGTCACCGTCGAACAGGGCACAGGAAAAATCGCGCCGCTCCTTGATGTTGGGGGAGAAGGCGGTACGCTGCAGGACCGCACCCATTTCCTCAGTGAGGGAGGCGAAACGGTTTTTCAGCACTTCAAGCCGGATGGGGTCGATGCTCAAGGACATCCGGTCTCCTTTCGAGGACCAGATTGAACCGGGCATCGGTTCTGGCATGCCAACCCGGGGCCAGCACGTGGGTGGACGTTTCTTCCACAATCAAGGCCGGCCCGCCGAGCTCGCAACCGACCGGCAGATCGATGCGCTGATAGACGGGCCATGGTTGTACGTCCCCGTTCCATATCACTTTTCTGGCCTCCAACGATTGGGGTAATGCCCCGGAATGCAAGCCGTTGCCGAGGTTCGGTTGTGGGCCGCTGCCCACGGCACGCAGACGCAGGGTGACGATTTCCGTGTCGCGTCCTTGGTCGTGATAGCCATACAGATGCCGGTAACGATCGTGGAAAGCGGCATCGAAATTTTTGTCCAGAGGAACGGTCAATTCGAAAGACTGGCCGCGATAGCGCATGTCCAGGGCCCGCTCCAGGTGCAGGGCCTCGCCGCTTACACCTTCGGCCGCCATTTCGCTCAACGCCCGTTTTTCGAGAGGCGCGAACAGCTTCTCCAGGGTTGTCAGCGACGTCTCTCCCGAGCGCAGCACCGACAGGGAATAATCGCGGATCACGTCTGACAGCACCAGGCCGACGGCCGAGAGCAGTCCCGGATGGGCCGGTATCAGGGCGCGGGGAATTCCCAGCGTGTCTGCCAGGGAACAGACATGCAGCCCGCCCGCCCCGCCGAACGGCAGCAGGGAAAAGTCTCGCGGATCGTAGCCTTTGGCGACGGACACCACACGCAGGGCACCGGCCATGGTAGCTTCAGCCACCTCCAGAATGCCTTCGGTCAGACGTGCGGGGGGAAGCCCGGCCCGCTCGGCCAGCTGTTCGACGGCCTGACGGCAGCGGTCTTCATCCAATAGCATGCGGCCGCCGAGGAACCGGTCCGGCAGCAGTCTGCCGAGGTACAGATTGGCGTCCGTCACCGTAACATCGCTGCCTTTTCCGTAGCATACCGGCCCGGGGTCGGCTCCGGCGCTTTGGGGCCCGACTCTCAGCGCTCCGCCTGCATCGATGCGAGCTATGGAGCCGCCGCCGGCCCCGACCGTATGAATATCGATCATCGGCACCTTGACCGGCCAGCCGGCCAGCACTGTTTCCGAAGTGACGGGCACTTCGCCGTCGCACAGCCCCACGTCCGTACTGGTCCCCCCCATGTCGAAAGTGATGATACGCTGGAAACCGGCACTTTCGGCGGTTGCAAAAGCCCCGACCATCCCCGCGGCAGGCCCGGAAAGGATGGTCCGTACCGCTTCGCTGCCGGCGGTATCGGCGTGAATGGCGCCGCCGTTGCTCTGCATGATACGCAAGGTTCGGTTTCCGAGGCCTGTCTGCAGGTGGTTCAGATAACGCGTCATGACCGGTGACACGGCGGCGTTTACGGCGGTGGTGGAAGCCCGTTCGAATTCGCGGTATTCCGGCAACACCCGATGGGATGCAGATACCTGCAGGCCGGCTTCTTCCAGTCCCTGCTGCAGTTGCCGTTCATGGATCGGATTGGCGTAGGCATGCAGCAGGCACAGCGCCACGGATGTGCAGCCGATATCCGTCACCTGTCTTATGATCCGCCGGATTTCGGCTTCCTCCAGGGGACAGATCACGCTGCCGTCCGCCTGCACCCGCTCCCGTACTTCCACGATCTTTTCCTTTGGCACCAGGGTACGGCGGGCCTGGGGATGCAAGGCATACAGCTGCGGACGCTGTTGCCGACCGATATGCAGCATGTCGCCGAAACCTTCCGTCGTGACCAGTGCCACCGGGGCGCCTTTGCCCTCCAGCAGGGCATTGGTTGCCACCGTCGAGCCGTGAAACACCAGCGCCTGCTGCGTGCCGAGCAGGAAGTTTATGCCTTCCAGGACGGCCCTCGAGGGGTTGTCGGGCGTCGATGGAAGTTTGTGGGTACGCACTTGGTCGCCGGCGATCAGTACCAGGTCGGTAAAGGTTCCACCGGTATCGACACCAAGCAGCGCTTGTATCGGTCGGTTTTCCACGTTGCCTCGTTTTTCGTGTAGATCAGGGTGTTTTCTTCAGCCGGTCCGCCAGGATCTTTGCCTGATGGTGATCCGGGTGGAGGGACAGAGCCTTGTTCAGAGCTTCCCGAGCTTCTTGGTTGCGACCGAGCTGCATCTGACATTCCGCAAGGTGCAGCCAGCCTTCCGCGTCGTGAGGGTTTCGCTCGAGAGCCTGACGGTAAGCGGCAATCGCTTTTTCCGGTTCGCCGGCCCGCCTTTGCGCTTCGCCAAGCATGAAATGGGCGGGAATGAAGCGGGGGCTGTTTTCGGCGGTTTTTTCGAATTGCGCCGCGGCTTGTTCCAAGTCGCCCTTGCGTAAAAAGGCCATACCCAGCTCGAAACAGGTTTCCGTATAGTCGGGGCTGGCTTCTTCTACTTTGCGAAACAGCTCGATGGCCTTCGCATGGTTGCCCTGCTGGGAATGGATCATGCCCAGGATGAAAAGCGCCCGCGTATATTTTGGGTTGAGCCGGATGGCATCGTCGAGTGCGACGCGTGCGCGTTCCAGATCGGACTGCCGCAGATAGGACAACCCCAGCCTGTAGCAGGTTTCCGCACTGTCGGGGTTTTCCTGCAGGGCCTGTCGAAAACTTTCAACGCTG
>JASKKK010000113.1 GCA_030154185.1 Desulfuromonadales bacterium | reverse complement strand
CCGAAGAGCTGGACGACTCCCCAGCTCTTCCCTCAGCCGCATAAGTTAAGCCGGAGAATGGCCCCGGTGGCTTCTTACACCACTTGACAGGACGTGACCAACGTAACGCCTAAATCACCGGCGGCAAAAGTGGAGGCGAAGCCGGAGCTTGTTGCCGTCCGAGTGTATTTACTGGTTAAGTCATAGTTTGCTTAAATCCATAAACTTTGCATGGGTTGGGTTGGAGCAAAATGAGTGAATGGACTGGTCAATGTGTTGGCCAAAGTTTTTAATTGCTCTATCAGATAATAGACAACAGGAAGATTCCGGCTCGCTAATGCCTTGATGATATTGATTTTTCCGGATCGTATGCCTTAGGCTATGAAAAAGCTCACCTAGCAAGTGATATTTAGCTGCCAAGATATGTATAGATAGGTTACCTTTCCTTTTTGCCGCCTCGTGTATTGTTCCTTCCGAGTGTTCGATAGCAAAGTCTTCGAAGTCCATTAGGATATTGTTGTTCGATGGCATTATGAATCGACTCAATGCATATATTTGCATGTCTACAAACTGCATCAAGTTGCTATCAACAGAATCGTATTCTTCTTTTTCTAGAATGGTGACATCCGTAATATTTATCGACTTGCCTTGTACTGCCTTATCAATAGAATTGTTGAAGGCTGTCAACTGTGCACCTTGCATGTTGTCAGTAACAATTCTGATCTTGGCTTGCTTGTGAGCTTTCAGGGTGCCAAAGAGTGCGTCAAATATAACCTCAAACTTCTCAATATTTTTTGCACGCTTCTTATTTTTTTTAAAACTATACTTCTTGCTCAACAAGGTTGCAGAATGGAAGTCATAGCTTAAATTCCTTGAGGCTAAGGCCCTTGACCATAGCAACCAGCGTGTGAGGGCTTCAATTTTTGTTTCTTTTTTCTCCACCCCATCATGTAACCATTGACCGCTTCCTTTGATCATCCACTCAGATGGCCGTAACTCAGGTCTATACTCAGATTTCACCTGAGCTACAAAATCTTTTATTGGTGAAATACAATCATCTAAAACCAAGACTCCACCGATGAAGGTAAAGTCTTTGGCAAACCTCTCATCGATAAACAAAGTTAGGCATTTGTCGTTCGGAGTAAAACGAGATACAAAGCCACTTGCCTGAGCCCCAGGAAACACCTCTCTGCCAAGCCATAATATGTCTTGTGGACGTATTTCATCATGTCTCGGTATGTAATAACTTAAATCCTCTAAGGACAGAGAGTATGGCATGATTCCTCTTATGACTTAACGCCTGAGTTGAGGGGCTGGCGCAATTTGCCAGTCCCGCTCGAACGACTGGTTAAATTGCGCTGCCCCTACGAAGAAAGGAATTGAAATGGACCACTTTAACGGATTGACACCTGCGGAGGCCGAACGGTTGGCCTTGCTCTGTGAGGAGTTGGGCGAAGCACAACAGGCCATTGGGAAAATTTTGCGGCATGGCTATGAAAGCACCCACCCTGATGGCGGCCCTACCAACCGTGAAGCATTAGAGCGCGAAATAGGCGATGTGTACGCTGCCGCTCAAATGCTCGAAGATGCTGGCGACATTGACCAGCCAAGAGTCGAAGCTTGGCGGGAGTGCAAACTTGTGAATGTGGCGCAGTACGTTCACCACCAAGCCATTTAACGTTGTGCTCACCGGCGGCGACGGGACGGGCCGATCTCGTAGAAACCTAAACGAGAACCGCCCCTGTCGCACCCGTCCGAGTGCAGCTGCTGGTTAGCAATTGGTTTTAAATGCTGGCTTGGTCACCAAAAACAAGCCGGCTGCTATGAGTGCTGAAACAGCAGCCGCAATGGGGATCACGACTATCTTGGGGCCAACTCCTGGAAAATAGTTGAAGGCAATGCCTAAGATGATCCAGAGAGGGCCGACGGTAATATATGCTAGAAAAGCAAGCCAAATTGGTTTTGACCGAAGAAGAAGACCAATGCCAATTGCGAAAATAAACACTGAACATCCGATAAGAAAATATGGCTTAATTGGATCAGGTATGAACGGCACGGGAGCCTTCACTAATACCTCTGGTGGCCATGACGTGAAAATCGCAAACAGACCAATAGATTGGAGGACAAACAGGAACGCTAGCGGACGAACACTAGTTTTGAATGCCTTCTCCGGTGTTGATGTATTGAAAAGGTCCAACAAACTCTCCTTGGATTGCATTGACTTGCTAACATTGTTGATAGATGGAAAATTTTCCACCTATCAGCCAAGTGGAAAATATCCCCTTGATTTTTCCATGTGCTGATATTATAAATTTTTCTTATGAAAAACAAGCAAAAGTTCCGTCCCAATCCCGATCTAAAGCTCATGGACCAAGTCCGCGAGGTGCTGCGATACCATCATTATGCCTACCGAACTGAGCAAACGTATTGCGACTGGATTGTGCGCTATATCCGATTTTTTGGAGCAAAACAACATCCCAAGGATATGGGTAAAAAGGAGATCGAAGCGTTTTTGAGCCACCTGGCAATCAGTTGCAAGGTTTCGGCAAATACCCAGCGCCAGGCACTGAATGCCATTATATTTCTGTACAAACAAGTTCTCGAGCAGCCGGTGGATGAACTCATCGAGCATATTAAAGCCAAAAGCCACCGACGCCCGCCGGTTGTACTAAGCCAACGCGAAACCCAACAGGTGTTGGCGCAAATGACAGGAATTCATCTGTTGATGGCCCAACTGCTGTACGGTAACGGACTGCGATTGATGGAGTGCATCCGATTGCGCGTTCAGGATCTGGATTTTGAAAGGGATTTGATCTATGTGCGAGATGGTAAAGGCGGCAAGGATCGAACCACGACTTTTCCAGCTTTGATAAAAAGCGGCTTGCAGACGCATATCGCCAAGGTTAAGCAGCTCCATGAACAGGATCTGGCCAAAGGATACGGAAGCGCCTACCTGCCCAACGCTCTTCGCATAAAATACCCACAGGCAGAAAAGGAATTCGGTTGGCAGTATGCATTTCCAAGCAAGCGTCTGAGTACCGACCCGCGTTCCGGAACGCTTCGTCGGCATCATGTCATGGAATCCGGCTTACAGAAAGCCGTAAAGGCGGCTGTGAATCGTGCAGGGATCACCAAAAAAGTCGGCTGCCACACCTTCAGGCACTCTTTTGCCACCCACCTGTTGGAAAACGGCGTGAATATCCGCGTGGTGCAGGAGTTGATGGGACATGCCGACGTCAAAACCACCGAGATTTACACCCATGTCATGGCCAAGGATATCCATGCGGTATCCAGCCCTCTGGATTTCCTCGAAACCCCGTAATTTCTCCATCTGAGATCAGGCATAAGCAGAGTCACGGAAACTCCGGCGGGATAAACCCGCTTAAATCACTCCCCCAGCGGGATCATCTGGTCGGTAATCTCCGTGAAGGCGACATCGTGGCTGACCAGGAACAATTGGTCGTACCAGTGCTCGGTCACCTCCTCGCGGCCGACGTCGATGGCACGGAAGGCGTGCGCCAGGTTTTCGCGCCGGGCGGCGTCGAGATTGGAGGTCGGTTCGTCAAAGAAAGCCACCCGGGCGCCGATGGTCTGCAACAAGGCCAGGCGCAGCGCGACCACGGCGCTCATCATCTGTCCGCCGGAGAGCTGATCGTCGGTGCGTTCGCGCAACTGCCCGTCGGCCATATCCCGCAGCACAATCTGGTAATTGTCTCCCCACAGCAGTTCTTCGTCGCCTTCGGCGATGGTGCGGTAGATGCGATCGGCCCTCTGGCTGATCTCCTCGCGGAAGCGTTCGGAGAGCCGCGTCGAAACGTTGCGAAACACGCGGTTGCGCAGATATTTGACCAGTTGCTCCCGCTCCTCGTAATGCTTCTTTTCGGCCAGGCGTTCGGCTATCTCTTTTTGGAGTTGTTTAAGCCGCGCGATTTCTGCGGTCAGGCGCTGGTCTTCTTTTTCCAGCCCCTTGATGCCCTGCTGCAGCCCGGCGATCTCGCCGACAAGTTGTTCTTTTTCCTGTCGGGTGCGCTGATGCCGGGAGGGATCGTAAGCCTTTTGACAGCGGGCGCGCTCCTGCTGTTTGGCCTCCCGGTCCTTTATCAGCCCGTCGAGAGCCTGGTTCCACCGGGTCAGGGTCTGCTGCCGCTCATCCAGCTCACCGGCATCCTTGCAATGGGCGTAAAAGGCATCCCGTGCCGTCTGGAAAGCCGCCCGCTCCTTCTCGGCCTGCGCCAGCGCCTCTTCCAGTCCGTTGAAAGCCTTGCGCTCTTTGCGGCGTTCGTCCAGACTGCCGGCGACTTTAGCCTGCCGCTCCCGGAGGACGGCCAGGCCGGCGGCGCGCTTGGCGTTTTTTTGCCGGCGTGATTCGACAAGCTTGTGCTGCTTGTCCAGTTCGGCGCCGCGCACCTTCAGGGCGTCCAGGGACTGCCGGGCCTTTTCCGCCGCGGCGATGTCCCGGGCGAGTTTATCGATTCGGGCATCCAGCGTAGCGGCCTGTTCATCGAGCTCCGCGATCTTGTGACTGAAGACGTCACGGGGCTGCTGTCCGGCAATGTTGCGGCACGGTTCGGCGAAAAAGGGGCAGATGCCTTCGGCGAGCTTTTCCCGCCCTTCCGTCAAAGCGGCGCGGCGCCCCGTCAACAGGCCGCGCCGGGTTCGCAGCGCTTCGGTTTCTTCCCGCAGGGCTTTCAATCCTGCGGCCGCTTCGACGAGACGGGCATCGGGCTGCAGTTCCTGGCGGGCGGCCGCCAGACGCTGCTGTTCTGCATCGAGCTCCTGTCCGGCTTTTTGCACTTCGCGGTCCTCGTGCTTGAGCTTCTGGCCGATTTCGAGGGCGTCCTTCTCCAGCTGCGCGATGTCCCGCTCCAGGGCACGGCATGTTCTCTCCTTTTCGCGCAGGGATTTGAGCGCCGCATCGGCTTTTTCGAAAGAGTCCTTGCCCGCGCGGTTTTTCTCCACGATCGTCACGGCATTGCGGGCCCGGGTGACAAGCTCCTGCTGCGTAGCGACCTTTTCCTTACCGTTCTGGATGCGGATGTCGAGTTCCTGAACCTCGATCGTCGCCTTGCGCAGCGCCTCCTCGCGCGTCTCATGCTCGGTCAGGCGGCGCCCAGCATCCTCCAGCCGTTTGCCTTTTTCCTCAAGCGTCCGACGCTGGGCGCCGGCTTCGGCTCTCAGGTCGGCAAGCGCCTTTTCCCGCTCCGGCAGCACGCTAACCTGCTCCTGCCTGCCTTCCACCTCGGCGGCCAGCAGGCCGATTTTATGCTGCACCGCCGACAGCAGGCCGCTGGTGCCCTTGAAGGTCTTGCGCCAGGCATCGATGCCGAGGATCTCGTCGAACGCCTCCTGCCGCCGGGTCGCCTGTTTGATGACGAAAGGCCCGAGAAAATCGTTCTGAAAAGGACCGATGACGAGCTTGAACTGCTCGGCCAGCGGGCGGCCGTTGGCCAATCCCAGCAGTTCGGCCAGACGGGTTTCGGTCTCCCGGATGTTGGCGTGTTCCTCCACCTCGAACACGCCGCCGGTTTCTCTGGCCAGCAACCACTTGACGCCGCCGCCGACAGTCCGCGTCACCCGCCAGGCATCGCCGTCGTCGACCCGAAAGGTTACAGAGACTTCGCCGCGCTTGGCACCGATGGACAGAAACCGCTCGACATTGGAGACGAAATCCCGCGCATCGACCCCGAACAGGGCATAACCGACAGCCTCGAAGACGGTACTCTTACCCACCCCGTTGGGACCGGACAACACGTTGATCCCCGCAGAAAAAGACAGGGTCGTATCACGATGGGACTTGATATTTTTCAGGTGGATCGATTCGATCTGCAAC
>JASKKK010000042.1 GCA_030154185.1 Desulfuromonadales bacterium | reverse complement strand
GGTAGGGATACCTGCTTCTTTTCCAGGCTTTACATGTGACTGCCAGGGGATAGCAGGAAAACCCAAAAACTGTTTGACCTCTTATCGATTCGATCTTATTATCACGAGATTATAATCGATTACTTCAATTCGATCGAAGGAGATTTCAATGGGGTGCAAGGCTGTTTTCGGCAAAACTGCAACGCTGTACGGGTGCTTGATTCTCACGGCGGTTCTGGCTCTATCCCTTTCCGGCTGTGGCGCCAACCTGTTGAAAGGCGAAAAATCCAATGTCAAGTCGGTTATCTGGGAGCATCAAGACCAGTTCGTGCGTATCGAAAGTCAGGACCGCGACAGCATTCTGGTGGCGGCCAACGACCATCCCACCAATCTCTCCGCCAACCTGATCCGCAAGACACTCGGCTCACTGGAGGTTCGTTTTGAGGGAGAGGAGAACCCGGTGCCGGTCTTCAGCCCTGAAGAGCTGGAAATCCTCGGTGAAGCTGTCAGCCGCGGCCTGGCTCAGGCCGGCCCCCACGAAGACATCACCTTCGCCATCGCCGGCACTCACCAGGGAAACACTTCCCAGGACATCTCAACCTATCGGCTGTTTGTCGAAGATGATCGAATCAACCTGATTATCGGCATCCTGCACGAGAAATACACTCGGAATCCTGACCAAAGCAGGCATCCCTTGACACCGGCCAGCCGCAAATACACCCCGCTCGACCAACGTCAAACGACCGCAAGCTGGAGGATCGTGCCCAAGATCGGCATGGAATATAAAACTAACGGGGCTCTCACCAGCGATGTAGTCACCCGATACGATTGGCTCATACTGAACCCCGCTCCTGCCACTTTCCGTGAAGCCGCCCGGATGTGGGAAGACAGCGCTCAGTTCGAAACGGAACAACAGAAAATGCATCAGAAAATCGAGCAAATGCAGCAGTCTATCGAGCAGATGAAACAGACCTCAACGACCGGCACCGCCCCCTCGCCGGCCGCGCCGGTGGAACTGCATAAAATCGAACAGCGCCTGGAGATCCTGCTGCGACTCAAAAACAAGGGTCTCATCGACGACGATGAATTCCGCGCCAAAAAACAGGAAATTCTCGACAGCATCTGAGTTGCTGCAGCGAATACCTTAAATGGGAACAGGGGGCATAAGGCCCCCTGTTCTGCTTTGAACTTGTTGACCCTCCGTCGGAAAAGGACATCTAACAGGACACTCCATGGGTTATCGAAATCTCACCGAATGTGTCCGCGACCTGGAACGAACCGGACAGTTGCGCCGCATCGACGTGGAACTCGACGCCGAGCTGGAAATCGCCGCGGTCCAGCGACGGGTCTTTCAGGCCGGCGGCCCGGCGCTGCTTTTCACCCGCGTCAAGGGCTGCCCCTTCCCCATGCTTGGCAATCTCTTCGGAACCCTGCAGCGAACCCGGTTTCTTTTTCGGGACACCCTGCCCCTTGTGCAGCGCTTGCTGGCTTTGAAACACAACCCGCTGGAATTGCTGAAATCTCCCGGATGCTGGCCCGGAGCATTACGGGGGGGGCTTAATCTGCTGCCCCGCAAGGTCGGCGACGGACCGGTCATCAGATGCGAATCCCGCATCGACAAACTCCCCCGCCTCACATCCTGGCCCGAAGACGGCGGCCCCTTCATCACCTTGCCGCAGGTCTATTCGGAGAGTATCGCTCATCCCGGCTGGCGCCATTCCAATCTGGGCATGTACCGGGTTCAAATGACCGGCAACCGCTATCGGACCAATCAGGAAATCGGCCTCCATTATCAACTGCACCGTGGTATCGGCATCCACCATGCCGAAGCCCTGGAGCGAAAACAGCCTCTGCGCGTCAACATCTTCGTCGGAGGCCCGCCCTGCCTGACCGTGGCTGCGGTCATGCCCCTGCCTGAAGGCATACCGGAACTCTGTTTCGCCGGGTTGCTGGGCGGGAGACGCATCCCCCTGCTACACCGGACGGGGCAGCTGCCCATACCGGCCGAGGCCGATTTCTGCATTTCCGGCACCATCGCCCCGGACAAACTTCTGCCCGAAGGGCCCTTCGGCGACCACCTCGGCTACTACAGCCTGCAACACGACTTTCCGGTATTGACGGTCGATGCCGTCTACCACCGGACCGACGCTATCTGGCCTTTTACCAGTGTCGGCCGGCCGCCCCAGGAGGACAGCGTCTTCGGCGCCTTCATTCATGAATTGACCGGCCCCCTCATCCCCGAACTGACGCCCGGCGTACACGCCGTCCATGCGGTCGACGCCGCCGGCGTCCACCCCCTTTTGCTGGCCATCGGCAGCGAGCGCTACATGCCTTATGCACCCCGTCGTCAGCCACAAGAAATCCTCACCCAGGCCAGTGCGTTGCTCGGCACAGGACAGCTCTCCCTGGCCAAATATCTGCTGATCGTGGCCCGCGAAGACGCGCCGCAACTCGACATACACGATGTCGGCGCTTATCTGCATCACCTGCTCGAACGTGTCGACTGGCGTCGAGACCTTCACTTTCAGACCCGCACCAGCATCGACACTCTCGATTACAGCGGCCCTGCGCTTCACCAGGGCTCCAAAGTCGTCATCGCCGCCGCCGGCCCGCCCATCCGCACTCTGCCGACGGAACTTCCGTGCGACTTCACCCTGCCGGACGGCTTTACCGCACCCCGCCTGGTATTGCCCGGGCTGCTGACCGTCGAGGCACCTCCCGCAACGGCGAAGCGCGGCCAAGCCGACCCCGGCGTGGAGGAGTTCTGCAGGTTTTTCGGTCCCGAACACCCTATTCGAAAATTCCCCTGGGTCGTCCTGGTCGACGACAGCCTCTTTAGCGCCGGGCAACTGGACAATTTCCTGTGGGTAGCCTTCACCCGCTCGGACCCGGCCACCGACCTCTATGGCGTGGATGCGACCACCACCCTCAAACATTGGGGATGCTCGAACCCGCTGGTTCTCGATGCCCGACTCAAACCGCACCACCCCTCTCCCCTGGAGGAGGACCCGGCCACGGTACGGCGCATAGAAAATCTCGCCGCGAAGGGCGGGCCGCTGCACGGAATCATGTAAACGGCACAGCCCCAAAATCATCATTGTATTGTGCCCGCGGGTTTTTGTAATATGACTACCCTACTTGCTTTATCGACATTCCATCCCCCTTTTAATGGGCTATCAAAACCATGAAAACCAAAAGCTCGCTCAGTCTGCTCAACGCCATCGGCAACACCCCCATGGTGGAACTGACCCAGCTCAACACCAATCCCGAGGTCAGGATTTTCGCCAAACTCGAAGGCAACAACCCCGGCGGTTCGGTCAAGGACCGGCCGGCCCTGCATATGATTCTCAAAGCCGAGGAATCGGGAGAGCTCACCAAGGGCAAAACCATCCTGGAGCCCACCTCCGGCAATACCGGCATTGCGCTTGCCATGATCGGTGCGGCAAAGGGCTACCGGGTCAAACTGGTCATGCCCGGTTGCGTGAGCATGGAACGCCGCGCCGTTCTGGAAGCTTACGGCGCCGAAGTGATCCTGTCGCCCCCGGCCGAAGCTACCGACGGGGCCATCCGCATGGCGCATCGCATACTTGAGAAAAATCCGTACAAATATTACATGCCCAATCAGTATGCCAACCCCAACAATCCCATGGCTCACTATCACACCACCGGCCCGGAAATCTTCAGCCAGACCGATGGAAAAATCGACGCCTTCGTGGCCGGCATGGGAACTTCCGGCACCCTCATGGGCACCGGCGCTTTTCTAAAGGGAAAAAATCCCGCCATCCGCGTCGTCGGTATCGAACCGGTTATCGGGCACAAGGTGCAGGGGTTGAAAAATATGAAAGAAGCCATCGTCCCCGACATCTACCACCCGGAAAACCTGGACGACAAGCTCATCATCGAAGACGATACGGCGTTCGAAACGGCCCGCATGCTGGCCGTACGCGAAGGCGTCTTTGCCGGCATGTCGAGCGGTGCGGCCGTAGCCGGAGCGCTGGAAGTGGCCCGCGGCATGAACAGCGGCATCATCGTCACCCTGCTCCCCGACCGCGGCGACCGCTATCTGAGTACCACTCTGTTCCGGTCGACCTGCGCCTGCTGTCCGCCCTGATTTGCATGTCATCTTTCTATCGCGGCCGTCACAGGTTCTCCACGGGACGGCCGCTCCATGCCCACCAACAATACAAAACACCCTCATCGCCGATCCCATCATCCAGCCCGTCAAAGCAGACACGCCTGGTGACCACAACTACCGTATACGACGTTGACAAAAGATTTCCTTAACCATATGGTTTGTTAACCAAACTAACCATTAAGTACAGGCCCGTCAGCATTATGGATCATAAAAAACGCATCATGGAAATATTCGAGACGGTTTCACGCGCGCTAGTCAATACCAAGATGCAGAAACTGCGTAAAATCGGGGCGCGGGAAATCAACCTGACCCAGTTTCAATACATCAATGCCATTAACCGTACGGAGGATATTACCCCGACGAGTCTGTCCAAGACCCTGGAACTCAGCAAACCGGCGGTTACCGGCATCGTCAACAAGCTGATCGAGCAGGGATACGTCACCAAAAGCCGCTCCGACAGCGACCGGCGGGTTTATCACATCCGCCTTACCAAAGCCGGCAGACAGGTGGCCGATGCCTACGAAGCCGCCTGCAGTGAGTATATTGACCGCATGACGCGCGCTTTGAAAAAAAGTGAGTTGGATCAACTCGTATTATTGATGGAAAAGGCTCTGCACTGATGCTTATCGCGAAAACGAAAAACCCCGATAAACCTTCTTTCCACTACAGAATTCACGAAGGACGCGAAGGCCTCGTAAGCATCGACCTGATTCAGGGCAAAACAGATGGTACAAACGGATGCGACTATCGGCGGTAGCGGCCGACATTCCTGAACCGGCCTGGTATCGATATGTTTTTTTCACGACATAATCTCAAGGATCATGCTCCATGGCGAAACACGGCACTCTTCTGATCAGTACCCCTATACAGCGCCGGTTTTCCTGTTTTTTCCTGTCCGGCCTGTTGATCCTGCTGTCCCTCCCCCATGCCGCGGCCGCACAACCGATACGCGTCGGAGTGGTCATGGATGGGCCATGGGAAGGCAACACCGCCGTCCTGGAATTGTTTCAAACGGAGGTCAACGCCCTGCTGGCCGATGAGTTCGACATTCGATTTCCCGACAGAACGACCCTGATTGCGGACTGGACGCAAAACGGCGTTCACCGAAACATCGATCGGTTGCTGCACGACCCCGATGTGGAGATCATCCTCTCCCTCGGCATTCTGTCAAGCCAGGACCTTGCCCGCCGCGGGCCTCTGCCCAAACCCTGCATCGCGGCATTTACCATCGACCGCGCGGCCCAACAGCTGCCCGCCAGCAACGGCAGCAGCGGGGTGCACAATTTCACCTACATCGCTTCGGCCAACCCCCTGTTGCGCGACCTGCGCATTTTTCGCGAATTGACGCCATTCCGCAAACTGACCATTCTCAGTCATCGTCCCTATCCTGAAGCTGTCCCTGAAATAGAGCGCAATCTCAAGCAGCACCTGTCCGCCGAAGGCATCGATCTGAAGATCATAACCCTCAAAGGGCATGCCGCCCCTGCCCTCGACTCACTGCCTTCGGATACGGACGCCGTCTATATTACTCCTCTGCTGCTGTCGGCCCAAGAATTCCAGAAGCTGATCCGGGGACTGATCGCGCGCAAGCTTCCGACCTTCTCTTACCTGGGATTCGAGGAGGTCGAAAAGGGCGTTCTGGCCGGAGCCGCGCCGGCAACCGACTTTTCCCGTCTGGCGCGCCGCACCGCCTTGAACCTGCAGCGCATCCTGCTGGGCGAAGACGCGGCAGACCTGCCTGCAACCATTCCCCGGGAAGAGCAGCTGACCATCAACATGGCGACGGCCAGAGCCATAGGATTCTCCCCCAGGTGGGATATCCTTATCGAAGCGGAACAGCTCTTCACCGAACCGACCAGCGAAGTACGCCAGTGGTCTCTGGAATCGGTGGTCAAAGAAGCCGTGGCGGTCAATCTGGAATTGGCGGCCGCCGACCGCAAGGTCGCTGCCGGCCTGGAGAACATTCACAAAGCGCGGGCCGGTCTCCTTCCGCAATTGGGCCTGTCGGCATCCGGTCTTGTGATCGATTCCGACCGCGCTGCAGCAAGCTTCGGCACTCAGGCCGAAAAAAGTCTGAACGCTTCTCTGCAGTTGCAGCAGTCCCTGTACTCGGAATCCGCCTGGGCCAACCTGGATATTCAGCGCCATCAACAGACAGGACTGCAGCAAGAGTGGCGGCAGTTGCGTCTCGATGTCATACAGGAAGCGGCCACCGGCTATCTCAACGTCTTGCGCGCCAAAACCCTGCAGAAGGTACAGAAAAACAACCTGCGCGTAACCCGCTCCAACCTTGACCTGGCCCGCAATCGTCGTGAAATCGGCTTTTCCAGCCCCGCCGAAGTCTATCGATGGGAAAACCAGCTGGCCCGGGATCGACGGGCACTCATCGACGCCGATGTGGCTCGGGCCCAGGCCGAAATCGCCCTTAATCGCGTGCTGCACCGCCCCCTCGAAGAAGCCTTCGCTACGATAGGCCAGGGCCTGGACGACCCGACGCTGATTGCCAGCGATCCGCGCCTGTTCGCGCAACTGGCGACCCCCGCGGCATTTGCCCGGTTCCGCGATTTCATGGTTAACGAAGGACTTCGGGCCTCGCCCGAACTGAAGCGACTGGACGCCGCCATCGCCGCGCAGAAGCGTGCCGGGATCGCCGCTCGCAGGGCCTTCTGGGTCCCCGATCTGACCCTCCAGGCAGGCATCACCCAACTGCTTGGCGAAGAGGGAGAAGGCGTCGATTCGCCGTTTAACCGATTGAAAGGCCTGATTCCCGTCGATATTCCGGAAGCGGACGACACCAGTTGGAACGTCGGTCTCAAACTCTCCCTGCCCCTGTTTGCCGGAGGCTCCCGTTGGGCCGAACTGATTCAGACCGAACGCCAGATCGACCGCCTTGAACTGGAGCGCCAGGCCCTTGCGGCCCGTCTGGAGCAAGGCATCCGCTCCGCCCTTCAGGACAGCCGCGCGACCCATGCCGGCATCCGCTTGTCGCGGGAAGGAGCACAGGCAGCTCAAAAAAATCTCGAACTGGTCACCGATGCCTATTCGCGCGGGGTGGTTTCCATCCTCGAATTGCTCGATGCCCAGAATGCCGCACTGATCGCTGAACAGAGCGCAGCCAATGCCGTGTACGATTTTCTTCTCGACCTGATGGCCGTCCAGCGGTCCGTCGGCCAATTCGATTTTTTCCTCGGTACCGACGACCGTGAAGCATGGTTCCAACGTCTCGACCGTTTTCTGCAATCCACCCCGGCCGACCCCAAACAGCATTCCGCCAGGGAGTAACCTCTATGCCCATCCGATACCTTGCCGCCTTGTTGATCCTCCTGTCGTTGCCGGCCTGTCGCGATACCGGGCCACCGCCGGAACCGCCCTTGCGGCCGGTGCGTTCCCGTGAAGTCCAGACCGCAAGCGGCTACGTCGAACGAGCTTTTTCAGGCATAGCCAAGGCCGGACAGGAATCCCGTTTATCCTTTCGCGTACCGGGTGCCGTAGAACAGGTAGCCGTCAAGGTCGGCGACCGGGTGAAGGCCGGACAGCTGATAGCCCGCCTCGACGCCACCGATTACGAACTGCAGAAGCAGGAGGCGGAGGCCGCTCTCGCCAAGGCCAGAGCCCAGGCCCGCAATGCAGAAGCCAATTATGCCCGGGTGCGGGCCCTTTATGAAAACCGCAACGCCTCACGCAACGACCTGGATGCCGCTCGCGCCGCCAGCGAATCGGCCACCGCCGCCGTGCAGGCCAGCGAAACCCGCCTGGAACTGGCGCTTTCCCAGCTGCGTTATACCCGTCTCACCGCCCCGGCAAACGGGGCCATCGCCAGTGTCCCCGTCGAACAAGGGGAAAACGTCCCGTCCGGGAAAACCGTGGCGGTTTTGACCGCCGGCGCCATGCCGGAAGTCAACGTCGCCGTCCCGGAAAGCCTCATCGCAGGCATCGAACGGGGCAGTAAAGTTTCGGTCCGACTTGACGCCTTGCCGGAACGAACCTTCAACGCCCGCGTGACCGAGGTCGGGGTGGCAGCCACGACCTACGCCACCACTTATCCGGTTACGGTACGGCTGATGCGCGACGACAGCGCCATCCGCCCCGGTATGGCGGCGGAGGTCACCTTCCGCTTCCGGCAGCGGACCGATGGCGACAACCGTTTCGTGGTTCCACCGGAAGCGGTGGGTGAAGACCGGAAGGGGCGCTTCGTATATATCGTGGAAGCGGACGAAAATGATTTGGGCACGGTTCACAGACGAACGGTGCGCGTCGGGGAACTGACCGTCGAAGGGCTGGAGATCGTCGGCGGCCTGCAAAATGGCGACCGTATCGTAACCGCCGGCGTACCCCTCATCCAGGATGGCCAACAGGTCAAACTGCTGGAGAAGGGGGTGTCGGCTCCATGAATATTACCCGGGCGGCCCTCGACAGAACCCGCGTCACCTACGTCGCTCTGATCGTGGTGGCGCTGGCCGGATTGTTTTTTTTCAAGTCACTGCCCCGTGACGAGGATCCCGGCTTCGTGGTACGGACCGCGCAGGTTTTGACCTATTTTCCCGGTGCCGGACCCGAGCGTGTGGAACAGCTGGTCACCGACAAACTGGAAAAAATCATCCAGGAAATACCCGAAATCGATTACATCGACAGCGAATCGAAACCGGGAGTATCGGTAATTTTCGTCAATATCCTCGAAAGTTACAAAAATATGCGGCCCATCTGGGACAACCTGCGCCGCAAGGTCGATCGCGCCACCGGCGACCTCCCCGAAGAAGTGGTAGGCCCCTTCGTCAATGACGAATTCGGCGATATTTTCGGCACCATTATCGCCATCACCGGTAAGGATTTCAGTTATGCGGAACTCAAGGAAATCGCCGACGAATGCCGCAATGAACTGTTGCTCAGCGACGAAATCGCCAAGGTCGACATCCAGGGGGTACAGCAGGAGCGCATTTTTGTCGAATACAACAATGCCCGCCTGGCCGAACTGGGGCTGTCACCCCTGCTGCTCAAAGGCATCCTCGAAGCACGCAATATCATCATTCCCGGCGGTGAGATATTTACCGACAAGGAACAGATCATCCTGGAGCCGACAGGTAATTTCGATTCCGTCGAAGACCTCAGACGCACCGTCATCAACGTCCCGGGCAGCAAGGATGTCGTCTATCTCGAAGACCTCGTCAGCATTCATCGCGACTATATCGATCCTCCAAAGGCCAAAGTCCACTACGCCGGCCACCCCGCGTTGACACTGGCCATCCACCTGCGCGAGGGAGGCGATATCCTCAAACTCGGAGAAGAGGTCAAGCAGGCCCTGGTCCGCTTCCACGAGGCCTATCCCATCGGCGTCAATTTCGACCTGGTAGCCTTTCAGCCGAAGCATGTCGAACGCAAGGTCAACGAATTCGTCAACAACCTGCTTCAGGCTATTGGTATCGTGCTGGTGGTCATGCTGGTCTTCCTCGGACTACGCACCGGCCTGGTGGTGGCGAGCCTGATTCCCATGACGATGATCATGTCGTTGATGGTCATGGGGTTTTTCAACATCGGCATCGATCAGATGTCTTTGGCCTCGCTGATCATTGCCCTGGGCATGCTGGTCGACAATGCCATCGTCATGAGCGAATCGATCATGGTACAGATGGCCGAAGGCAAACCGGCCCGGCAGGCTGCCATCGATTCGGCCCAGGAACTCAAAATCCCCCTGCTGACATCATCGTTGACCACCGCCGCGGCTTTTTTACCGATTTTCCTGGCCAAATCCACCACCGGCGAATATACCGCGCCGCTGTTCAAGGTGGTCACCATCACTCTGCTCTGCTCCTGGTTGCTGTCCCTGACCATGACCCCCTTGCTGTGCACCCATTTCCTGCATCCCGACAGCAAAGCCGGATCGGTCGATTTCCAGACCCGTTTCTATCGCGTTTATCGCCGCGTATTGCTGGGTTTGCTTCGTCATCCCTGGTTGAGTATGACGGGCATCGTCACATTGTTCGTCATCGCCATGCTGGGCATGAAAATGGTGCCCAAGACCTTTTTCCCGCCCAACGATAAGGCCATTTTCTACGCCGAATTGCGCCTGCCCACAGGCACGCCCCTCAAACGAACCGAAACGGTGGTGCAGCAGATCGAGGATTTCATGCGTGCCGAGCTGGTATCCGGAGAAGGGAAAGAAGGGGTCACCGACTGGGTCGCCTTTATCGGCGAAGGCGCGCCGCGTTTCATGCTTCCCTACAAACCGGAACCACCCAGCCCGGAATACGCCTATGTGCTGATTAACGGCACGTCGCGCCGTCACAATCTCGATGTCTCCATGCCGCGCCTGAAGGTTTTCTGCCAGAGTCGCTTTCCCGACCTCAACCCGCGCATCCGCCCGCTCAATCTCGGCCCGCCGGTGGACAACCCGGTGGAAATCCGCCTCTCCGGAAAAGACAGCGACAAACTGTTCGCCATGGCCGACAAGGTCAAGGAACGCCTCGCCGACATGCCGGGCGTCCTCAACATCACCGATGACTGGGGCGCCCGCACCAAGAAGCTGGTAGTGCGTGTCAACCAGCCCCGCGCCCTGCGCGCCGGGCTGACCAGCCGGGACGTGGCGGTATCGCTGCAGACCATCCTCAGCGGCATCACCACCACCGAATACCGGGAGGGGGACGAGGTCATACCGGTGACCCTGCGTTCCACGGCCGCCGACCGTCAGGATTTCAGCAAACTCGAAACCTACAATATTTATGTGCAGCGCACCGGGCAATCCGTCCCCCTGAAACAGGTGGCCGACATCGAAATCGCCTGGCAACCGGCCAAAATTCTGCGCCGCGACCGGCGCCGCACAATCACCGTCGAAGCGAGTCTCGGACCCGACGGCAACGCCATCGCCATCGCCCGACAAATGGATGACTGGTTGCAGGCCCAGCAGAAAAAATGGCCCTTCGGCTACAAATACGAAATGGGAGGCGAACTGGAGACTTCGGGCAAGGCCAACGATTCCATCAATGTCAACCTGCCCATTACCGGTCTGATCGTGCTGCTGCTGCTGGTGGGGCAGTTCAATTCCCTGCGTCGCCCTCTGATCATTTTGCTGACCATCCCTCTGGGCATGATCGGCGTGACCGCCGGCCTGCTGCTGACCGGCAGCTATTTCGGCTTCATGACGCTGTTGGGGGTGGTGTCGCTGGCCGGCATCGTCATCAACAACGCCATCGTGCTCATCGACCGCATCAATATCGAAATCGATCAGAACGGGCTGCCGCCGGACCGGGCCATAGTCGAATCGGCCATGCGCCGCCTGCGTCCCATCCTGCTGACCACCGCCACCACGATCGGCGGTCTGCTGCCCCTCTGGCTCGGTGGCGGTCCCCTGTGGGAGCCGATGGCCATCGCCATCATTTTCGGCCTGATGTTCGCCACCGTGCTGACCCTCGGCGTGGTGCCGGTGCTTTACAGTCTTTTTTTCAGGGTGAAATTCGGGGAAGTGAAACAATAAAAGGAACAGGCTAAGGCCCTGTCATCGGGATGCCCTCCAACCGCAACAACGCCCGTTTTTTCTCCAGCCCTCCGGCATAGCCGGTGAGACTGCCGTCGGCGCCGATCACCCGGTGGCACGGGATTAAAATGGCTATCGGGTTGCGTCCGACCGCGCCGCCCACCGCCTGTGCCGACATATGGGGTCTGCCCATTTCTTCAGCGACCTTCCGCGCGATCTCCCCGTAAGTGATGGTGGCTCCGCGGGGTATCCGCAGCAAAATCTTCCATACGGCCTTTTGAAAAGGGGTTCCCCTGGGAGCGAGGGGCAAGTCGGGCTCACTGTCCATCCCGGAAAAATACCCTTTAAGCCAGAATTGCAAAGCAACCAGCAAGGGAGCATCGGGCTGCCTCAGCCAGTCTTTCGCGTCGGCGGGAAAGTGTTTCTGACCGAGGAAACTCAGGATCGCAAGCCTGCCGTCTTTGGCAGCCGCGATCATGGTCCCCAGCGGCGTGTCGATATGGGTATAAATCATGAACAAACCTCTCTTGTTGATGCTTTCGCAAAAACATCAAATGGGATGGCTAAGCAAAAAGCGCCAAATGCAAGGCGCGCGATGGTCGAGACATGAGGCTCCTCGTTTTTATGATAACCTCGACTCCCCTACCCGGTCACCTCCTGTTTCGCGGGAATCGCCATCATGCTCCTGCATTTTTTTGAATACAGCCTTTTCAGCATGTCCCGGCTTGACATCCCCCCCCCATGCGTTATCAAGCATAGAGTGGTCCTTCGTCAATCCATCTCTCATCGAAAGGAAATCGACATGCCTGAATTCGCCAAACCCTTTGCCGGCAACGCCTGTGACCGTCTGTTGACCAAACAGGAACTGATACGGGCGATCCGTTACATGGTTGCCGCAGAATACGAAGCGGTGCAGCTCTACATGCAACTTGCCGAATCGACCGACGACAAGCTGGCCATCGAGGTACTCAAGGATATCGCCGATGAGGAAAGGGTGCACGCAGGCGAGTTTTTACGCTTGCTCAAGCATCTGGCCCCGGAAGAAGAAGAAATGTACGAAGAAGGCTATGAAGAGGTTGAAGAAATGATGGAAAAACTCGGCCTCAAATAGCTTTACTTTTCATGTTCCCGCCCGGCCCGGTCCTTTGCACCGCCGAGAGCCTCAAAACCTGAAATAATATCGAACAGTTCCTCGGTGATCACGGTCTGGCGCAAGGCATGATAGCGTGCCTGCAGATCGGACTGGAGTTCTTCGATGTTTTTTTCGGCACGTTGCATGGCAGCCAGCCGGGCGGCGTTTTCCGCAGCAAGAGAGGTCGCAAAACCGCGAAACAGGGTGACGAACAGGTATTCGCTGATCAAGGCAGGGAAAGACAGCTCCCAGGGGGCGGCGATCATGGGCAGACAATGTCCCGGCCACTTGCGTCCGGCCATCTCCCGCAGCCATCGTTCATCGGGCGGCAACAGCAATTCGTACTGCTGGTCATAGGCAGCCCCGGTCAGAGGCTTGTTGTGAAACAGCAGCAAGCGGCAATTCCCCTGCCTGCGGCGCTGCTCGAACCGCACCAGCACCTCCTGCACGCTTGCGGTGATACTTTGTACCGAACTCGGCAGGGTGAAGAATTCCTCGACCTTGCCGAAGCGTTCCTCAACTCCGCCTGCGACTTTTTCTCCCGCCACCCAGCACTTTACCTCCCCCTTGATCTCGGCATCGCGCTGCAGCCAGCTGGCGGCAAATTCGAGCACAGCTTCATTGAAACGCCCCGCCATACCCTGGTCGGATCCGAGAATCAGGGCGACGGTATCCCCGATGGGGCCGGTGCGCCCGGCCGGCGGATGATCCCGCAGCACGGCATGCAGCCCCAGTTCCACCGCGTCATAATAACCGTCGAGAGCGCGCACCGCATTCTCGTATTGACGGATGCTGACGGCCGCCAGGGCTTTCATGGTCCGCACCACCATGTGCAGATCGGCGGCACTTTTGATTTTACGTTGCAGCTCCTGCAGTGCCGGCATTCTTTTCCTCTTCGGCTTCGGTAAACGGCCGTACCACGCGAAGGGATATCTGCCGCATGGCATCCAGATCTTCGGCCGACAGGCTTGCGCCCTCCAGAATCTTCTCCTCGATTTCGGGCAGTTCGGCTACCGCCGCGCAGATCGCTTCCTCGGCCTCCTTCAGAACCTCTTCGTCGACGGCATCGAAAACTCCGCTGTTCAAGGCATGCAGAACCAGCACCTGCTGCGGCGCGGTCCGCGGACTGTACTGACTCTGCTTGAGAACGGCCCGCACCCGCCGGCCTCTATGCAGAACCTGACGGGTTTCTTCGTCCAAACGGGTTCCGAATCGCGCGAAAGCTTCGAGTTCCTCGAACTGGGCATAGGTGAGACGCAAATCCCCCGCGACCGCCCGATAGGCGGCCAACTGGGTTTTTCCGCCCACGCGGGAAACCGAGGTGCCGACGTCGATGGCGGGCAGCAGCCCCTTCTGGAACAGGTCGGGCGACAGATAAATCTGGCCGTCGGTAATGGAAATCAGGTTGGTCGGAATGTAGGCCGAAAGGTTCTGCGCCTCGGTCTCGATAATCGGCAGAGCGGTCAGACTGCCGCCGCCGCGGGGTTCGCTGAGATGAGTGGCCCGCTCCAGCAACCGCGAATGCACGTAAAAGATGTCGCCGGGGAACGCCTCCCGCCCCGGGGGCCGCCGCAACAGCAGGGAAATTTCGCGATAGGCGCGGGCATGGCGCGTCAGGTCGTCGTAAACGATCAGGACATCGCGACCATGCTCCATGAAGTGCTCCGCCATGCTGGTGGCTGCGTAAGGGGCGATGTACTGCAATCCCGGAGGGGCATCGCCTTCGGCCACGACGACGACGGTATAATCGAGAGCCCCGCAGTTGCGCAGTTCGGCCACCACTCCCGCAACACTGGCGGCGCGCTGCCCGATAGCACAATAGATGCAGAGAACGTCCTGGTCCTTCTGGTTGATGATGGTGTCGATGGCAATGGCGGTTTTGCCGGTCTGCCGATCGCCGAGAATAAGTTCACGCTGCCCGCGACCTATGGGGATCAGGGCGTCGATGACCTTGATCCCGGTCATCAGCGGCTGGGTCACCGGCAACCGATCCATAATCGGCGGTACGGGGCGTTCCACCGGCAGACGGCGTTGAAAGGTTGCCGGTTTGCCGCCGTCCAGACTGCGGCCTACCGGATCGACAACCCTCCCGACCAATCCGTCACCGACCGGGACATCGAATACCCGGCCGGTGCGGCGCACCTCGTCGCCGGCCTGCAGATGGGTGTAATCGCCGAACAGCACCACCCCCACCTGATCTTCGTCGACATCGAGCGCCAGCCCGAGAAGTCCCCCCGGAAAGGCCAGCAGTTCCTCGTAGCGCACCCCCGGCAATCCGCCGACCCGTGCAATCCCCTTGCCGACATATTGCACCCAACCGACATGCTGCACCGCCAGCACGGGTGAAAAACTCTCCAGCGCCTGATCGAGGGCGTCAAAAGCGTCCTCAAGTACTTTGGTCACGGAAGAAGCCGCGTCATTCATGTGCCAGCCTCCGAAGGAGAGGCGGTCTGGCCGTCGTAGAGAGTGGCCACATCCTGCTCCAGTTGTTCGAAATAGCTGTCGACTCCCCAGGAGAGTTTAAGGCCGCCAACCATCAGTTCGATGCCGAGAGGCATGACCGCCTGATCCTGATAGTGCATCTCCACCTTTTCCCCCAGAGCCTGTCGCACCCCGCGGGCCAGGTGTTCGCGCAACTCATCCGGCAGAGGAAAGGGACTGCGCACCGTAACCCCCCGATCGCGGGCCGCCAACGCGATCTTTTCCCGCTCCTCGCGCTCAAGTCCTTCCAAGCGCTCGTTGAACCGCGTCACCATCAATTCTTCCAGTTGGACATTGGCCAGATCCCCGAGCGATTTGCGGGCGATTTTCAGCATCTCGCTACCGACCCGCTTTTTCAGCTCGGTAAAAAACGAGTCCCGCTCCGCGCGGATGGCATCGGTCCAGGCGCGCCTCACCTCGGCGGCTTCATCCTTGGCGGCGGCAAGCAATTTGCGACGCTGTTCTTCGACCTCTTCCTCCACCTGGCGCAACTTGACTCCCCGCGCTTCCTCCAGTTCCTCCAGCAGGCCGCGATACTGCTCTTCCAGGGACCGGGCTTCGATCCGCTTGCTTTCGGCATCGGCAAAACAGCCCGCCAGGCGCTCTTCGCGGCGATCCATGGCGCGCAAAATCGGACCGTACAAAAACCGTTTCAGCAAAGCCACCAGGATCAGGAAATTGACCACCTGGGCAGTGACGGTGAACCAGTCGATGAGCACGGCTCAGCCTCCTTCTCCCGCCCTGGCCAGAAAGAAGCGCCAGAAAGGGTTTGCGAAGATGAGAATCATGGAAACCACGAAACAATAGATTGCCGTGGATTCGACCATGGCCAAGCCGACAAACAGAGTGCGGGTTATGGTATTGGCCTCATCCGGCTGCTGGGCCAGGGCCGCCAGAGCCTGGGCCAGAGCCCGCCCCTCGCCGAGAGCGGGACCGATGGCACCGATACCGATACAGAGTCCCGCCGACATGATGGACGCCACAGCCACCCATCCGAGATAGTCCATACAAAACTCCTTTCTTGAAATTCCGAGGCCCGAGGAAATCGTCGTCGTACCTTACCCGCTGCCGTCAAGTATTTTCATGCCAAGGCCGAGCCGGGGTATCCACAGCCTTTAACCTTTGGCCTCGGGCCTTGAACCTCACGCCTCCGCCTTTTCCTCTCGCTGTTTTTCCATCTGCGCTGCCGCGGCGATATATACCGCCGCCAGAACCGCGAAGATATACGCTTGAATCACCCCGGTGATCAGCCCGAGCAGCTGCATCAGAACGGGGAAGAAAAAGGGCGCGATGGACAGCAGGATGCCGGCGATCATGCTGCCGCTCATGACGTTGCCGAACAGCCGCACTGCCAGGGCCAGGGTTCGGGAGAGCTCGCCCATGACATTGAAAGGCAGCATGAAAACTGACGGTTTTATATACAGCCGCAGATAACCGACGAGTCCGCGCCTCTGAATGCCCCACATGGGAACGGACAAAAACACGCAGATGGCCAGCGCGGTTGTGGTCGACAAAGAACCGGTAGGCGCCACGTACCCGGGAATCACGGACAGGATGTTGGAGAACAGCACAAACAGAAACAGGCTGCCGAGAAACGGCAGAAATTCCCGCGGCGGCGCCAATCCCATGTCATGGATCTGCTCTTCCATGCCGGAGACCAGCACTTCCAGCAGATTCTGCCAGCGCGACAGCCCCCCCGCGTCGGCAAGTTTCCGGGTCACCAGCCATGCGCCCAGCACCAGCAGCGCCATGTTCATCCAGGTGATGGCGATGGTGGCATTGATCTTGAGGCCATGCCATTGCCAGTAGATGAAGATGTCAGGAGTGATTTCCATAAATACAGATCCTCAATACTCTGAACATGCTGTCGTATATCGCGAAAGCACACCCCGGGGTTGCGCCCCCACAGGCCGCCTGCGGCGGTTTCCCTCCACTGCGCAACCGCCGGGCAGGGTGAGAAGATCGCAGACCGCAAAAATGCATATACCAATCACGAATCACCAGTCACCAACCACTGGCCTTTCCGGTTTTCGCGTCCCGCGTCCCGCGTCCCGCGAGCCTTACACCTTTGGCCGTTGGCCTCGAACCTATCCACCCCGCCCAAAGCGCGAGCGCAACCAACCCAGCCGCGCGATGAGGAATCCGCCCATGGCCGTCAGCATGGCCAGCGCTCCCCAGCCGGACAAAAGGAAAAAAACCCACAGCACCACCAGCAGCCGGATCACGAAACTGACCGCCAGCAACAATCGCTGCGAGGTGGACCGTCCCACCTGCTTCACCGTCAGATACAGGCCGGCGAAATACCCCCCGCCCAGCACCAACCCCGCCAACAGCGCTATAGCCAGGCGGCTGAGTTCAGTCGGTATCATTCTCGTCCTCCTTGGGGAGCTCGCGTCGCTCGGCTTCGATGTCCCTGCGTTCGCGACTGACCCAGAACCAGGCATTGACACAGCCGAGTCCCACGCCGATGACCAGCAGCATCAAAGTCCAGGAATAGGGTCCGGCGTGATGCGCATCGATCCATACGCCTAAAGCGGTAAGCGCCACCGCCGGGATAGCCACGGACCAGCCGACCAGGCCGAACATGCCGAGGCCGAACCAGGCATTGTGGTCCCGCTGCCCCCTGGCGCGCAGTTTGCGGGCCTGCTTGGCGGCCAGCAATCGTCGCAATTCCTCGCGCGATTTTTCGCCGGGGCGTTGTGGTTTTTGCTTGTCTTCGGTCATGACAACTCCATGAAACGTCGTAAAAAATCCGATTCCAGGCGAGCCACCGCACTGCGCACTACCCGTTCCTGTTCATCGAGAGCACGAAATCGAAAATGCACCACCTCGAGCAGATCTTCCAATTCTTCGCCGGCAACGGCGTTGCGCACGGCCACCGATACCAGTGCACCGCGTTTGACCAATAAACCGCGATCCAGGGCGAGGTAGCGCCCCGCCCCTTCCGCCGTCTCGTAATACAACAGGCCCGGCACCAGAGCCGAGACCAGATCGACATGCCGCGGCTTGAGGCAGAAAGACCCCTTCAGCCCCTCGGCCACCACCTTTTCCACCTTACAGTCAATCACGCGTTCCGCAGGGGTTTGAAGCGTAAGTCTCATGCCTGCCCTTCTTCCTTTTCGGCCGTTTCCGCTTTTTTGCGACGCCGACGCGCTTCCTCGATATCGCCGATCATGTAGAGGATTTTTTCGGGATCATCGGAGAATTCGTCGTTGAGAATCGCTTCACAGCCATCGAGCGCCGCATCGAGCGCAACCGTCCTCCCCTCCATGCCTGTAAACTGCTCGGTGGTGAAAAACGGCTGTGTCAGAAACCGTTCCAGACGGCGGGCCTGATAGACGATGCGACGGTCCTCCCGCGACAGTTCCTCAAGCCCCAGCATGGCAATGATATCCTTGAGTTCCTCGTAGGTTGCCAGAACCCTGCGAACCTCCTGGGCCAGATGGTAATGGCGCTGGCCGACGATGCGCGGATTGAGCATGTTGGAAGTCGAAGCGAGGGGATCGATGGCCGGATAGAGGCCCTCGCTGGCGCGCCGGCGAGAAAGCACGATGGAGGCGGACAGATGAGAAAAGGTATGCACCGCCGCCGGATCGGTAAAATCGTCGGCCGGCACATATACCGCCTGAATGGAGGTGATGGCAGCCTGCCTGGTACTCGATATGCGTTCCTGCAATTCCGCCAGTTCGGTGCCCATGGTCGGCTGGTACCCGAGTCGCGAGGGCATCAACCCCAGCAAACCCGAAATCTCCATGCCGGCCTGGATGAAGCGAAAAATATTGTCGATCAACAGCAGCACATCCCGCCCCTGATCGTCACGGAAATACTCCGCCATGGTGAGCGCGGTCAATCCCACGCGAAAACGCGCGCCAGGCGGCTCGTTCATCTGCCCGAAAACCATCACCGTATTGTCGAGCACGCCGGCCTCGCGCATCTCTCGGTACAACTCCTCCCCTTCCCGGCACCGTTCACCGATACCGCAAAACAACGATACCCCCTCATGCTGTCCGACCATGTTGTGGATAAGCTCGGTGATCAAAACGGTCTTGCCGACCCCGGCGCCGCCGAAAAGGCCGGCCTTGCCGCCCCGCTCCAGCGGCGCCAGCACGTCTATGGCTTTGATCCCGGTGATGAACACTTCGGTCTTGGATGATCGTTCCGACAGGCCGGCCGGTTTGGTCAAAACCGAGCGCCACCGGCACCCCTCCGGCGGGTCTCGTCGGTCGATGGGCTGGCCGAAGACATTGAACATCCTCCCCAGAATCTCCCGCCCGACCGGGGCCTGCAATGGCGATCCGCTGTCCCTGACGACATCCCCGCAGGCGAGCCCCTGGGTGGGCGTCAGGGCATTGCCGCGCACATGCCTGCTGTCGAGATGCAGCATGATCTCCACCACGATCTCATCCTCCGAACCTGCCAGCAGCAAAGAATGAAGCGGCGGCAATCCATTATCGAACCGGGCCTCGACGACTCCGCCGTGCACAGCCACTACGACTCCTGTTCGGACAGCCTGCTCATTCATCTCGGTTCCCCCCGCGAAAAGCAATATAAGAGAATTCTACCAAATTATTTTCTCCCGTCGCGCTGTCCGTCTCTTCCGCGACCGAAGCTTTCACGAAGGAGACAGGAGAAACCTCGACTGAATGAATAAGCGGCAACCGTTGATGCAGCCTGTTTTTAAAAGGATGGCAAAGCGATCGGTAAATGCTAGAATTGGCCCATCTTAAACTTGATCCTTTTACAAAAAACATCAAATGGGATGGCTAAGCAAAAAGCGTCAAATGCAAGGTGCGCGATGGGTCGAGCCATGAGGCGTACTTAGGTACGTCGAAGCAGCGAGGCAATCGCAGCATCGCCGCAGTTGGCGAATTTTTGCGACGCCATCAAACTTGGCCGCACTGTATTTAGAGGTGATATATGAAACGCTTGCTGACCGGGTGTTTGGTACTGCTATTGTTATCCTTGTCCTTGGCGACGCGGGCTGAAACACAGCCTCCCGCAACGGCATCCGAAGCAACCGCTCCACGGCCGGGAATCGCGAAAGTCTATCCTCGTCTGGCAAAACTGAAGGAGGAAAAAACCGCGCTGGAAACCCAGCTCGACCAACGTGCCGATCTCCGATCCCTGAACCAGGCGCTGGAGAACCTGAAAACCTGGGGAAAAGACTGGGCTCAACGTGAGAACCGGCTCGGCACCATGGGGGAATGGCCCCTGGAGACCTTGCAGCAGACCAGGGCCGGCTTGCTGACGCACAAGGACAAATCGGACCAACTGCTGAATGAAATCTATACGCGCCTCGAAACAATCGATGCCTGGCGCAACGACTGGCAGGAAAAAAAAGACTTCTGGCAGCAATGGCGAAAAGCCCTTCCGGCAGAAAGTCCTCTTGCTCCCCCCGAGGTTTTCAGCCAGGCCAGGCAAACCATCGAGCAGGCCCTTGCTCGACTCGAAAAGCAGGTTCCTCCGTTACTCAACCTGCAACAGGAAATCACCGACCTTCAAGTATCCCTCTCCAATCAAATCGGAGAGATAGAGCAGGTACTGGCTTCACGGAAAAACCAGCTTCTGGAAAAAAACCAACCTCCCTTTTTCAGCTCGGAGTTTTATCGACAATTCCAACCAGGCATGTTCACTGGTTTTGAAAACAGCCTTTCCAGGCTCGATTTTTTTCATGACCGATTCTGGAGACATCGTGGAGGGCTGGTCGTATTACACCTGCTGTTGACCGTCCTTATCTTCGGCCTGCTGCGTTCACGCAGCAAGCGCTGCGAAGACAGGTCCGGACTGCATTTCACCATGCGTCACCCACTGGCTACCGGCCTGTTTCTATCGACCATAGCGCTTGCGCCTCTCTACAGCCATGCGCCTCCAGGCCTGTTGCTGGGGATATCCGCCCTGGCCGTATTTTCCGCCGTGCCGCTGATGGTGGAGCTGTTTCATCAGCCCTTGCAACAATGGGTGATCCGACTTCTGGCCTATACCTACCTTTTATCCAGGCTCGTCGAATCCCTTGTGCTGCCCGCCCCCCTTCACGCGCTCTACCTGGCCGGTCTGTGTCTCGCCGGCATACTTCTGCTGCGGTGGGTTGCAGCCCGGTCCCTGCGCACCAGAAAAGAAGAACAGCGCCGCTTTCGAATCCTTCTGATAGGTGGAATGATTCTGCTCGGCATGGCCTTCATCGCCCAGGCCGGCGGATACGGAATCCTGGCCGAGCATCTTCTACAATCGGGCCTGAAAACGGTTTTCGCCTGTCTGCTCGCCAGTTTGGCGCTGCACCTTCTACATACCGGCCTGCTGGCTCTTGCAAATCTCCCGGGATTCAAAAAGCAACAGTTTTTCCGCCGTCATGGGCAGGAACTGCTGACGCGCGCCTGGCAACTCGTTCCGATCATCGTATACACCCATGTCGCCCTTTACCTGATGGTGACATGGCGCATGTTCGACAGCATCGGTGAAGCCTGGCATGCCATCGTTTCGGCGGGATTCACCTTCGGCGACAGAACCATATCGGTCCAGATGTTGCTGATCGCCCTTGCGGCGCTGTATGTCACAATTCTTTTGTCCAGGCTGTTGCGCAAACTGCTGGAAGAGGAAGTCTTTCCCCGCCGGCAGATGGATCGCGGCGTTCGCGATTCTATTAATAAACTGCTGCACTATGCCATTCTCGCCCTAGGCGTCCTTATGGCTCTGAGCCTGGCCGGTATCGACCTGAAAAATTTCGCAGTCCTGGCGGGCGCTCTCGGTATCGGCATTGGGTTCGGTCTGCAGAATATCGTCAACAACTTCGTCAGCGGCCTGATCCTTTTGTTCGAACGCCCCATCAAAGTCGGAGATATGATCGTCTTGGACGGAGAATGGGGCACGGTAGGCAAAATCGGGCTTCGCTCCACCACCGTCGAAACCTTCGACGAGTCTGAAGTCATCGTCCCGAATTCGATTCTGGTCTCCGAAAAAGTCACCAACTGGACCCTGTCGAGCGAACAGAGTCGCATTGTGGTACCGGTAGGCGTAGCCTACGGCAGCGATCTCGAAAAGGTGCTGCGCATCCTGTACGAAGCGGCAAACCAGCACCCGCAAGTCCTGGATACGCCTCCACCTTCGGCCATTTTTACCGCCTTTGGCAACAGTTCCCTCGATTTCGAACTTCGGGTCTGGACAAGCTCCGTCTCCAACCGCCTGATTATCAAAAACGATCTGCTGCTGTATATCGATCGCCGGTTCCGAGAAGAAAACGTCGAAATCCCCTTCCCGCAGCGGGACCTTCACCTGCGCTCCATCGAAGATGCGCTGCTCGACAAATGGCCTGCCCGGAGCGGAGCCGTGACGCCGACGAACGCAAGCTGACGACGGATAACAACCCGTTCGCTTTTCGGCCCGAGCGGTCATCCAAAAAACCGAGCAAGACCTTGAGCTGCGGGGGCAAACATGGTATTTTGGAGCGATTTCTTCACTTGTCAAATGTTCGTCTGGATAGGCTGGATGGACTCCGAGTGAGTTTCCATGAGGGACTGGGATTTGCCTTTCCACAGTCTGCAGGCTGACGCCGGGATTGCGAAAAAAAACCGTTTTCGAATGGGAACTACATAATCAGGAGGATAACCCGTATGGATAATTGCAAGCGCGCCATGATTCTCGGTACCGGCCGCGCCATCCCCGAGAAGGTCCTGACCAACGCCGACCTGGAAAAGATGGTCGATACCAACGATGCCTGGATTGTCGAACGATCCGGCATCCGCACCCGGCACATCGTCGAACCCGGCACACCTCTGTCCAGCCTTGCAGCCGAAGCCGGCAAAAAAGCTCTCGAGGATGCCGGCCTCTCCGCCAAAGATGTCGATCTGATTATCCTTGGCACGGTGACCGGGGACATGAAGTTTCCCGCCACCGCCTGTTTTGTTCAGACCCTCATAGGCGCGGACAATGCCGCCGCCTTCGACCTCAGCGCCGCCTGCTCCGGATTCCTCTACGGCCTGCAGTTGGCCGACAGCCTGATCCGCACCGGAATCCACCAACGCATCCTGGTTATCGGCGGTGAAATCCTCACTTCCATGGTCAACTGGGAAGATCGCAATACCTGCGTACTCTTCGGCGACGGCGCCGGCGCCGTGGTGTTGGGCCCCACACAGCAGGACCGCGGCATACTTGCCACCGATATCGGAGCCAACGGCAATTTCAGCAATCTTCTCTACAATCCGGGGTGCGGCTCCCTGAATATGCCTACACCCGAAAATGCCCGCGACAAACTGCACACGCTGCGCATGGAAGGTCGGGAAGTTTTCCGCCATGCGGTCGTCTGCATGAGCAGAACCATGAAAAAATCTCTCAAGGCTTCAGGGCTGGCTACCGAAGACCTTGAACTGGTCATATCCCACCAGGCCAACCTGCGCATCATCGAAGCCCTCGGCAAACGACTGAAACTGACCGAGAAACAGACCTACGTCAATGTCGATCGCTACGGCAACACATCAGCCGCGTCCATCCCCATCGCTCTGGACGAAGCCCGTCGCGACGGGCGTGTCAAGGAAGGCGACCTTGTCGGTCTCGTCACCTTCGGTGCCGGCTTCACCTGGGGATCCAGTATTATTCGGCTATAGTTCGGCGCCGAGTGCTGAAAATCTTGTCGCTCTACCTGTCAATTCAAATATTAAAAAAGGGCCGGGAACGCAATGCGCTCCCGGCCCTTTCATTATCAGACTTGGAATACCGTCAGAAGGGCAAAGTCTTGCCTGCCAGCAGCATGAATGCAGGATAGTACAGGCCAACGACCGCCCAAATGATCAGCG
>JASKKK010000041.1 GCA_030154185.1 Desulfuromonadales bacterium | reverse complement strand
AAGTAACGTTTGAGACGCAAACTGACCTGGCGAACGACCTCGGCGTCGAAACCGATGCCGGCCATGAGCAGGAAATATTGACCGTCAGCCAGTCCGAGACATATACGCCGGGGCCGACCATTGATCACCACGGCACAGGCCTGTTCCAAATCGAAAGGAATTCCCGTCTCCAGGGCAAATACGTTGGTGGTACCGAGGGGGATAAAAGCCAACGGGATGGCGCTTGGCGCCAACCCGTTGATCACTTCGTTCAGAGTTCCGTCACCGCCGGCGGCACAGATCCGGTCAAAGCCGGCCTCCCGGGCGGCAGCCGCGGCCAAACGAGCATCGCCGCGCGCTCCGGTGAGCGTCAGTTCAACATCCGCCCCACGGGCCTCCAGCAAGGCCACGGCCCGTTCGATGTGGCTTCGCGCGTCACCGCCGGCTACGGGATTGGCAATCAGTTTGATCTTCATCCTTCTCCTTTGTCAGCCCCCCGCAAACTCCGGTCAGGGTCCCGGCGGCAGGCCAAGGTGGCGGGCTCGTAGCGTTAATATGCCGGTTTGCACGTAAGCCAGCAAGCTTTTTTCCATGGCACGAGCCAATGTTTTCTGCTTCCCATACAGGTTTTCACTGGAATTTGGCGGAGGGCCAAAGGCATACCGATACAATCGGGGCTTGCCCTTGGGGGATTTGATCAATACCCGGTCGCCCTCGATAAGCGCCACTTCATCCTCACCCCCTGAAGGCTTGATCACCGCGAACCCCTCATCCGCCGCATCGAGGGCAAACAGGTTGCGTCCCCAGCACTGCTGGGGATCCTTCAGCCCCAGCAATCCGAGAATGCTCGGCGTAATATCGACCTGGCTGGCTACGGTTTCCCGCTTCTGCCCATTTTCACCAATCAGACCGGGAGCATAGAAAAGCAGAGGCACATGAAACCGCGACAGCTGCATGGGGGTTATCATCGGAGGGGAAGCAAAGCCGTGATCCCCGGTTATTACGAACAGGGTGTTGTCGAAATAAGGCTCCTTGCTCGCCATGCGGAAAAATTCTCCCAGAGACCAATCGGCATAGCGCATGCCGTTAAACCGCGCATCCATATCGTTGCCTGTTTCGATGCGGGGAAAAGGCAGCGGTTCGGGCAGGTTGAAGGGGGCATGGTTGGAAAGCGTCAGGATCACCCCCAGAAAAGGTCCTTGTTTTGCCATGGCTGAAAATTCGGCATTGGCTCGATGATATACATCATAGTCGGACACCCCCCAGACAGGGTCGACAAACGTGGGATCCCGATAATCTTCGGTACCTATGAAACGGTCGATACCGTGCTGGCGGAAAAATCCCTCTTTGTTGTCCCAGGAAAAGAGTCCGTTATAAAGGAACAGGGTCTGGTAACCGTGCCGATCGAGAATGGATGGCAGACCGGAAAACTCCTGATTGGCTTCCATCATTTTCATGAGGTACTCGTATCCCGGCAGGTTGGGAAACGACGTCAGTGACGCATAAACGCCCTGATGAGTGTGGGTACCGTTGGAAAACGCCCGCTTGTACAATACGCCCTTATCTGCCAGCCGATCGAATTCGGGAGTCAGTTTTTGTTCTGCGCCCAGGGTTCCGACAAAACGAGCCGAAAAGCTTTCCATAAGGATGACCACCACATTCGGCGCTCTTTGATTCTGGCGAGTAACGGTGGGCGACGTGCCGGATGCCGTCTGCTGACGACGCAGCAGGGGATAATCGTTACTGGCCAGCGGCTGATCTCCCGGCAGGGACAGCATACCGCGCGTCATCTGCAGCGCCTTGTCGGGCGGCATGGCCTTGACCCAACCTTTGTGCTTGCTGTAGATCTTGTCCCAGACCGAGCGACCCAGAGTGAAAAAACCGTTAAGAGCAAGATGATTGGCAAAGGGAACCTCACAGAAAAAAGCATCTCCCCAGCGCAGCGGCGAGGATCCGAAACCGCCGCGGGAGAAAAAGATCATCAGAGTCAGTGCGACCACCGTTCCCATGATGCGCAGCATCGACTGTCGAGAGGAAGCAACGGGACGCTGGGGCCGAAGGAAAATACGGTAGAAAAAAACAATTGAACCGGCCAGGACAGCCGCCAGCACTATCCAGAGAAGCGTATAGCGCAGCACCGGATATCCGTCCCAGATCATACCGGCCACGATTTTCGGGTGACCGAGATATTCAAAGACCAGATTGTTGAAACGGCTTTCAAATTCCCGGTAAAATTCAATTTCCGCCACCCCCATAAACAGAAGCAAGCCGACGATCACCGTAAAACCGCTCAGCAGCAGACGCCTGTAGCGCGGCAGCAGAATCAGCAACAAGAGCAGAGGGATAAGCAGATAGGAACTGATGGCCAGATCGAAGCGGGCGCCGACCCAGAAACTCTGCAAAAGCAGTTTGAATGGCACCTGAGCGATCAAGGTAGAATTGCGCCATAGCAACACACCCCGCAACAGAGCGAAAAGCATCATCAACACACCGTAAAGACCACCGACAAAAAGCACTTCAGGCCAAATCTGCCTCACAGCTTTCCAGCTCTTGTTTTGAACATCGTCTCGATTCAAGTTTTCCTCCACAGTTTTTACATGAGCCTGTCGCCAACGGCACAGGATGATTCCCTCAAGAACCCCGCTTGTCAACATCCGGAGTCGGCACTTTACCCACCGAATTCACTTTTTGATCTGCCTTTCAAACATGAGATTCGCTTTTTAAAAGTGCGTTTTATAAATTCACAACAAGGATCGCTCTGCTTATTAAGGGGCTCATGTTGACTCGAAGACTAACACACTCGGATTTCTTCTTATAATAAAATGATGTTTCTAAATCCTATAATTTCAAACAAAAATTTCGGCTCTCCATGCGACATCGCGCCTCCCTTCCTGTCTTCATGAAGAATCGTCGGCCACGCCACTTTCCAGGCGGCCGCGAAAAACCCAAACGTACAGGGACAAACCTATATACCAACAGATAGCCGCGCTCCACAGATTATGGGAAACAAAATGCGCCCCTCGCGCCAATTGGCCGTAGGCGAAGAGACTGCCGAGCCCCAGGCCAGCCAGCAATGCGGTCAGAGCAGCACGCCGCCGGTAGCCGTAAAACAGAAAATATCCGTTCATCATGGCGAAGCCTCCCGCCGCGTGGCCGGCTGGAAAGCAGTTCCCCTGATCGGTACAGGCCTGAGGCGAATCTTCGAAAAGCCGCGTATAAGGCACTTCTCCGCCATACCGTTGATAATCCCAAGGACAATGGCGGTTGGTAAGTTCCTTGCCGAGGGCCACCGCTCCGGTACAGAGACCTATGGACAGGGCAAAAAACAGAAATGCCCGGCGTCGGGGTTGCAATCGGAGTGAAAAAAATGAGGCAACCCAACCCAACAGGGCGCCCAAACCGGTAACCAGAACCAGATCCCGACCGCGGCGATGAATAAGCGTTTCAGCCCACCAGCTATGTTTAGCCGGCCAAATGCGCTGAATCGCATCATAGAAAGGATCGGAAAAATGCAGGTCCAGGTCGGTAAATTCGAATACCGCAACGCCGACGGCCAACAGCAGAAGAGGCAGCAGAGCATGACGCCACCAGAATCTCCGGTCAAATTTTCGGTTCATGGATGACATATTCGTGATGTTCGAAAAGCTCGAAAGCGGTCTGAAAATAGGCCGTGGCCAAATCGGTCAATTCCGGCTGCCCGGCTGCCGGCAGAAGCTGTTCCCCCCGCTTGTCGTAAATGTAGTTTTCAACGCTGCGATTCAGGCCCAGAACCACCATCCTGTCCTTATCAAGAAGAGCGACATCGTGGTTGTGATTGAGCAAGACCGGATGATCGGCACCCGGCGGCAGATGCAGAACGTCCTGCCCGTAAAACGGTGCGGTAAAATCCAGCCCCAGCAGGCCGAGCACCGTGGGTGCGATGTCGAGTTGGCTGATTATCTGGGGGCAGCCCCGCGGCGATATCTTGGCCGGGGCATAAAACAACAGCGGTATGCGATAGTGCTCGACGGGCACCTGGGCGCGTCCATAAACACGGGCATCATGATCGGCGACGATCACGAACAGGGTATTATCAAACCAGGGATGTTGTCTGGCGGCCTGCATGAACTGCCCCAGGGCAAAATCGGCATACCGTATCCCGGCCTTGCGGCCTCCACCTTCGGCGGGCACCCCAGGGATGCCTTCGGGAAAGGTGTAGGGGCGATGGTTGGAGGTGGTCATGACGATGGAAAAAAACGGCTTACCCTCTGCATGCTCGCCATCGAAATAGTCCAGCGCATGCTGCAGCAGGTCGCCGTCGGAGACCCCCCAGATGTTTGTGAACCGGGGGGCGGGAATATCGGTCCGGTCGCTGAGGGCGAAACCGTTAGTGCCGAAAAAATGATTCATGTTGTCGAAATAGCCATAGCCGCCATACAGAAAACTGGTACGATAGCCATGGGATCGCATGACCTGCCCCCAGTTGGCCAGATTTTCGCATCCCGGCCGCTTAACCACCGACTCGCTGGGTATCGGCGGAAAAGACAGGGTGATCGCTTCGAGACCGCGTACGGTACGAGTCCCGGTGGCAAAAGCGTTGCTGAACAACAGTCCTTTCCTTGCCAGACGGTCGAAGGCCGGCGTCAAGTTCCGCCCGTCCCCGTAGGCCCCGACGTACCCTGCCCCGAACGACTCTTCGACGATCACCACCACATTCATGCGACCGAGGCCGTCCTTTCGAGCGGCTACGATGCGGTTCAGATCTTCATCCGAACCGGTCATAGACGGCACCGACAGTTGCTGACGCATCCTCATAAAAGCCCTTGCATGGTCCATGGTGCGATAGTATTTGAGGTAGTTGAGTTCGTTGGTACAAAAGGCCTCCACCAGGCTGCGCAAGCCGTTGTCGGAAATTTCGGCTGAAACCCGGTTGGAGTGACCCGCGCCGGCCAGGGGCAACAACAGGACGGCCACCACCGACATCAACCATGCGCCCCCCAGCCGCATGCGCGAAAAGATCGGATAAGGGCTTTGCAACGCTTTTCGCAGGACCGGCCACAAAAACCGGTGCACCCCCCAGGTTAAAACGGCAACGCCAAGCAAAACCCAGGTCACGGGATAACTTTCCCAGATGTTGATCAGAACCTCGTGCGGATAGATAAGATAATCGACGGCGACAAGATTGAAGCGGGCATCGAATTCCTGAAAAAAGAAATATATTCGACAAAAGGCAGGTATGTCAGGCCGAAAAGCAGCAGGTAAAACAACCCCCCGAGCCCCAAACGCGGCAGAGGGCGCTTGGCCCACCGGGCCGGAAGCAGGCAAAGCAGTGCCGCCACGGGCCCCACCACAAAGGGCAGAACCAACAGGTCATGCCAGACTCCCAAGGCCAGCACCCCCGGCAAAGCTGCAGGCTGAACCCCTTCCACCCGGCCGAATTGCCACCACAACACCACTCTTAATACCAGAGAAAAGGCAAGATAGACGGCGCCAAGCAGCCCCAAAGACCGCAATCGCGCATTCCTAGATATTCTTTGATCCGTAGGTTTCTGGCTCACTTAGATTCCCCCTTATGCCATGCGATGCGTCGAAAAGTCCGGTCGCGCACAAGGTATCGGGCGCAACACCGGCAAAGACATAGCAAACCGCAAGCCAGTTTTTTATCCGTTTAATTTCAATAACTTGGAAAAAGTCAGATGAGAACAGTCGTACAATTTTTTTTACACGGCAGGGGATAGAGAAAGGGAATGGACAAAAATTTTTACATGGGGTTTGGCAAGACTACAACAGCCCGTATTTTTTCAGCTTGTACTGCAGGTTGCTGCGGCTGATGCCGAGCAGCTGCGCGGCCCGGGCCTGGACCCCTCGGGCACGCACCAGAGCGTCATGAATGAGCTGGCGCTCGACGTCTTCCATCAGTTCGGGAAGGGGCTTGTCCGCCCCGGACAGATCGAGCGGACACGACGGAGCGCTGCGACTCGCCGGTCGAATGCTGTCCGGCAAATCGTCCACCTGCAAGACCGCACCCTTGCAGAACAGAACGCCGCGTTCCATGGCATTCTGAAGCTCCCGCACATTGCCGGGCCAGGCATACTGCTGCATGAGAGCCAGGGCCTCGGGCGCGATACCGGACACTTCGCGCCCGAGTTCATGAGCAAAACGCCGCAGAAAGTACATGGCCAACAGGGCTATATCCTCCCCGCGTTCCCGCAGCGGGGGAACTTTCAGGGTGACGACATTAAGCCGATAATACAAGTCCTCGCGAAATTCACCCTCGTCGACCATGGTCCGCAAATCGCGGTTGGTGGCAGCCACCAGGCGCACGTCGGTTTCAAGCTCCACCATGCCGCCCACCCGCCGGAACCGTCGTTCTTGAAGCACCCGCAACAGCTTCGGCTGCAGGACGAGGGGAAATTCGCCGATTTCATCGAGAAACAGCGTGCCGCCATCGGCAATTTCGAGCAGTCCCTGCTTGCGCTCCACGGCCCCCGTGAAGGCTCCGCGTTCGTGACCGAAAAGTTCGCTCTCAAGCAGGGGTTCCGTAAAAGTGGCACAGTTGACCGTGACCAGAGGACCTGCAGCACGGGGGCTGGCGTCGTGCAGCATGCGGGCCACAAGCTCCTTGCCGGAGCCGCTTTCGCCCATGATCATGATGGAGGTGCGTGCCGGCGCCACCCGCACGACATCCCCCAGCAATTGCCGGATCTGCGGACTTTCTCCAACAAGGTCCCGCTTGCGGCTGAGTTCCAGTTGACGCTTCAGAGAAGCGTTTTCGTTTCGCAGTCGCGAATAATCGAGAGCCTTGCCGACGGTGAGAAGGATCTCCTCGTTGTTGAAGGGTTTCATCAGATAATCGAAAACCCCGGCTTTCATAGCCTCCAGCGCCGTCTCCACCGTCGCGAATGCGGTCAGAATGATAAACGGAACAGGACCGAACTTTTGCTGGGCACGCCGGAAAAATTCCAGACCGTCCATGCGCGGCATCTTAAGATCGGACAACACCAGGGAGACCGGCTCCTTGGACAACAGGTCCAGAGCGGCAAAAGGATTGTCGACAGCGGACACCTTATAGCCCGCGTCATTCAGCAGTGCCGACAGTACCACCAGGTAATTCTTTTCGTCATCAACCACGAGGATGTGATTCATCCGTCTCCTCCCGCAAAGGTATCCACATGCTGAACGTCGTGCCCTCTTCGGGCGTACTGTGCACCGCCATTTCTCCGCCGTGTCCCGTTACGACCTGATGGGCATTGGCCAGCCCCAGGCCGGTGCCGCGATCCTTGGTGGTAAAAAAGGGATCGAAAATGCGTGACTGGAGTTCCTGGGGAATGCTCGATCCGGTATTGTGTACCGCAAACCGCACCCCCCGCCCCGCTCTTTGCAGCGAAACCCGCACCTTGCCCTCGGATGGAGTCGCATCCAGAGCATTGATGACCAGATTGAGCAGCGCCTGCCGTAACAGGCCCTCATCCACGTAAGCATCCAGCTGATCAGCGGGAATTCCCGCCCCTAAATCTATGCCACGCTGTTGTGCCAGGGGCTGGCACTCCCTCACGGTTCGCTCCACCAGTCGGCGCACGTCGGTATCGTGGCGATCGGGAGAAGCGGGCCGCCCGAATTTGAGAAAATCGCTGATAAGACGATTGAGTCGCCGGACCTCCTCCTGGACCACCGCCACCAACTGATCGATGTCACCAGTGCGGCTTTCAAGCTTCTTAGCCAGAAGCTGTACCGAAGACGAAATGATCCCAAGCGGATTGCGTATTTCATGAGCCACCCCGGCCGACATGCGCCCGAGAGCCGAGAGTCTGTCTTTGCGTCGCAGCCCTTCTTCGGCACGATGCAGTTTACGCAGGGAATCCTGCAGTTTTTTCCGGCTGGAGAGAAGACGCCGGTTAAGCTGCTCCTGCAGTTCGAGACTGCGCCGCTGGTTTTCGGAAAATGACTGCACCAGAACCCCGACAATAAAAAAGGTGGTTATCAGGATCAGCAACTCGGGCAGTTCTTCGGTGCGCAGATGCGGATCGAAATAAAACTTCCGGGGAAAAAAAGCGGCATACAAACCTGAGGACAGACCGCAGACCGTCAAGGTACGCAGCAGGCTGAGGTTGGCAGCGGCCGTCATGATGGGCAACAGGTAAACGATCCAGTAGAGACTCTCCTCTTCCGCATCGGTGGTGGACCATATCACCAGAGTGCACAATAAAAGATAGACGCCGAGATGAGCTGCCATCAGACCGGCCTGCCGTATCTGGCGCGGCGTAAAATAATAGTTTACCAGCGCATGGTACGCCGCCAGCAAGCCGAGGCTCAAAGCTCCATACAGCAAATCGGGCCCCTGAGCGAACAGGAACAGCAAGACCAGCAAAAACAGCAACGTGCCGTTTTGGGCGAGATATACGGAACGGGTGCGCGGGTTAGGCATCTTGAGTCATCCTTGCCGGAACTTGCCGGGAAATCGTGTCGGCGTTACCATAACTTCAGGAGTGAAATGATGAAAAAGCGCAGAAGATTGCTGACCGTCGGCGATATTCATGGCTGCCGATGCGCCTTGCAGACACTGCTTAACAAAATGTCCCCCAACCGGCACGATAAGATCGTCTTTCTCGGTGACTACATCGACCGGGGCCCGGATCCGCGAGGCGTGATCGATACGCTTCTGGCCCTGCAGAGGAAGGTTCCGCGATGCATCTTCCTGATGGGCAACCACGAGCGCATGTTGCTCGACGTACTGGCGGGACGCAACCTGCCCCTTTATCTGGCCAACGGTGGGCTGGCTACATTGCTCGCATACATGGGTGAAGGCCTGTTGCGGTTACCCTCTTCCCACTGGCGATTTTTTACCAACTTGCGACCATACTACGCGACGACCCGCTACATTTTCGTGCACGCCGGGCTGCGCCCGGGACTTTCTCCCGCAGAGCAGACGGAAGAAGATCTGCTGTGGATCCGCGACGCATTTCTTGCATCCGGTTTCGACTGGGGAAAAACCATCGTCTTCGGCCATACCCCTTTACGCACCCCCTATTTCGGACCACGCCGCATCGGCCTGGATACCGGGGCGGTATACGGCGGTGCCCTCACCGGCTGCGACCTGGGCACCCGCCGCATCTGGCAGGCGCGCGAACCGGATCGACCTTAAGCTTCCTCCGACCTGTTGCGACGCAACAGATCCCCCGCCCGGGCACCAGGCGGCAACGGCAGCCACACGCGGGCATTGGGCTGTACCACCGAGAGAGAAGAACCGTCGCCGGCGGCAGGTTTTCTGACTTCGAAACGGGCCTGACGCATGCCGGGACCGATCAACTCCAGCACTTCGCCGGGAAAAAAACGGTTTCGCCCGACAACCTCCCCCCGGCCATCCTTTTCCACCTCGACCACTTCGCCGACAAAATCGCAATGACGGATATAGCCGCCATCTTCCGGCTGCAATTGCGGCTCATCTCTACCGAGAAAAAAGCCGGTACCGTAGGGACGGTGGCTGACGCTTTCGAGTTCCCTTCGCCAATCCGCCAGAGGTCGCCAGACATGGGGGTTCTCGACATATCGGTCCAGGGCCTCTCGATAGACGCGGGTTACCGCCGCTACGTAATAACGGCTCTTCATGCGCCCTTCTATCTTGAGACTGTCGATTCCGGCCTCGACCAGCAGCGGCAACTGATCGAGCAGACACAGATCGCGACTGTTCAGCAGATACGAGCCGCGTTCGTCCTGTTCCAGGGAAAAATACCGGCCGGGGCGGGTCTTCTCCATCAAAGCGTAACTCCAGCGGCAAGGTTGCGTGCACAAGCCGCGGTTGGCCCCCCTCCCGGTCAGGGCCGCCGACAGCAGACAACGGCCGGAGTAAGCCACGCACATGGCGCCGTGCACGAATACTTCCAACTCCGCCTCGGTCGTTTTTCGCACCGCACGGATTTCCTCGAGACTGAGTTCCCGGGCCAGATTGACTCTTTTCACGCCGGCCGCCGCCCAGAATCGTATCGCCTCGGCGTTGGTCGTATTGGCCTGGGTGGAAAGGTGTAATTCCCTTTCCGGATCGATGGCACGCACCAAGGCAAGGACCCCCGGATCGGCAACGATGTAGGCGTCCAGTTCCAGGTCGCGCAGCCGCTCCACATAGTCCGCGCAGGCGTCCATCTCTCCCGGAGCCAGATAGGCGTTCAAGGTCAGATACAAGCGCCGGTTCAGGCGCCGGGTCAAATCCCTGGCGCGCGCCAGTTGCTCCAAGGTAAAATTATCCGCCTGAGCGCGCAGACCAAACTGTTCGCCGCCCACATAAACGGCGTCGGCCCCGTACAGCAAAGCGGTTTCCAGTTTTTCCAGGTTGCCGGCAGGCGCCAGCAATTCAGGCGGCGATGTCATGACTTCTCTCTTTGTGCCCTCGTATGCAAATCTCTAACACGTGCCTCGCCTTTCATGCACTCGGACGGAACACGATCTAATGTCATCACATTATCATGAAACGCGCATGCCGCGAAACATCTTCGGCCTCCGACGAAAACCTTTCTCCTTGACAAGGTGTTAAAAAGCCTATACTTTTTTAGCAAATTTTCACCTTTTCACTTATATATTGCGGCTAATAATCACTTCGCAAATTCAGGATTCCGACATGACTCGCCTTTCGACCTTTATCGTATTTTCCTGTATTCTGTTGTCCGGATGTGCCATGTCCGCCCCTGGAGGCACAGCAGGCTCCTCGCCCCTTACAAAAACTCTGCAGACCAGGGTAAATGCGCAGGAGCGTATGATCGAAAAACTGACCTTGCGCCTTGACGGCCTGGAACAGCAGTTCGCCAACCAACAGCAACAACTCGACGCCTTGCAAACCAGCGTGTCGTCACAAAAAGTCACCCACAACGGGGAAAACACCGCTTTTGCGGGGCAACCCACCGCCGCCGCAAAGGAGCAGGCCGCCGGGTCCCCGACCGAAACCTACCTCAAAGCCTTCGGCGACTACGCTTCGGGCCGCTACAATCAAGCCATAAGGGGCTTTGAAACCTTTTTGAATCATTTCCCCTCCAACAATTATGCGGGCAATGCGCAGTTTTGGCTCGGAGAATGCTACTATCGACTGGGGGAATACGACCGGGCTGTCCAGGAATACCAGAAAGCCGCCGACAACTACCCGCTCAACGGCAAAGCCCCGGAGGCCCTGCTGCGCATGGCGCCGGCATTGCGCCAGCTCAATCAATACGAAAAAGCCCGCCAGGCCCTGCAGACGCTGCAGCAGCGCTACCCGAACAGCGATGCGGCACGCAAAGCCCTGGTCGAGCCCTGATACGAAGAGTCTGTTATCCATCGATCAGGTGGTCAATTTGCATGTTTCCACCTGACTGCCATCTCACGGGGGATCTTTCATGAAAACCATCTGCAAAGCACTGGCAGCCCTCTGTCTGCTGTTTCCGATTGCAGCTACGGCGCAAACAACGGAGCAGATCTACACCATCAAAAAGGGGGACACCCTCTGGGGAATCTCCGAAAGATTCATCAAGGATCCTTATTACTGGCCCAACCTCTGGGCCAACAACCCCTTTATATCCAACCCGCATTTCATTTATCCGGGACAACAGGTCGCCATCCGTGACGGGCGACTGGTTCTGCTACCGGGAAAAACCGAGTCCGCCGAAACCCGCAACTCCGAAAGCCAGCCGCAAAGCATGCCCATCGAACCGGTCGAGGAAATAACCGTCAAGGGCATTCTCGGCAATGGGGGCTTCGTCGCCATGGAAGAGCTGGAACGGGCCGGAACCCTGGTCGACGCCACTGACGACCGGATACTGCTCGGCAACCATGACCAGGTCTTCGTGAAGATCGATGATCCGGACCTGCAGCCGGGCACTTACTATACGCTGGTGGAGGTTGGCGAAAAGATCAAGCATCCCGTAACCGGGGACGTCCTCGGACACCGGGTGACCTATCTCGGCGAGGCTGAAATCACCGCTGTTTCTCCTTCCGTGGCGACCGCCGTTATCCGTCGTTCGGTCAAGGAAATCACCCGGGGAGCCCTGCTGCTTCCGCAACAACCGGATAACCGCGAGATCATCCTGAAAAAAGCGACCGCCCCCCTGCTTGGCCATGTGATCGCCAACAGCCGGGAGAAAATCGCCCTGAGTCAACATGACGTCATCTACCTCGACCTCGGTTCGGCAGATGGTCTCGAATCCGGCAACATGGTTTACCTGTCGCGCCCCCGCAAGACGACCCACCTGGTACTTCCGGATCATGACGTCCAACTGCCGGATGAGCTGCTGGGCGCTGCGGTGGTCCTGAGCGTGCACCCCCGGACCTCAACGGCGCTGATTCTCAAATCGGCCAACCCGATCTATGCCGGGGACAGGGTCTCCACCGCGGCCGATTGACGTCTCAGCCCGCATTATGGAAATCAAAAAGGATTGAAGCGATTCAATCCTTTTTTTCTTACCCCGGGTTGTGAATGAGGCTTTGTCGTGAAACCGGCAAGTCTGCAGAAAATCAGGCCGGGCTCAGGGCGTTGCCCTGACGGCGCACCAAAACCCGTCAAAGCGCAACGAGCAGGCCCGATCTGAGATCGGTATGCTATTGACGGTTACAGCAGAAGTATCATGAATGATGCTTTCGCAAAAAAACATCAAATGGGATGGCTAAGCAAAAAGCGTCAAATGCAAGGCGCGCGATTGTCGAGCCATGAGGCGTATTAGGTACGTCGAAGCAGCGAGGCACTTGCAGCAACACAGCAGTTGGCGAGTTTTTGCGACGCCATCATGAATCATTCAGGTTGGTGGCGGACAAGTGACAATGACCTCGAGAGAACAAGCATGGTTGCGAATGCATCTGACCCCGGGCCTCGGCCGCGTCGGCATCATGCGCCTGATAAAAATTTTCGGCAGCCCCGAAGCCGCACTCGAAGCCGATACTCCGAAATGGGTGCAAGACGCCGGCATACGGGCCGCCGTCGCCGAATCGATCCCGGCAAAAACCTCTCCCGCTTATGAGCAAGCCCTCGAAACGCTCAACCGACTGGAAGCCCGCATCGTCTCGTTGTGGGACGAAGACCGCTATCCCACTCTGCTACGCTCCATCTATGACCCTCCTGCATTGTTTTACCTGCGCGGCGACCTGCCCCAACACTCCGGCCTGGCTGTGGTGGGAGCACGGCAAGCCTCCCTGCCCAGCCAACGCCTCACCCGCACCATCTGTCGAGAGATCGCCGCCTCCGGCATCCCTGTCGTCAGCGGCCTGGCGCGCGGAATCGATAGTGCCGCACACGAAGGGGCGCTGGCGGCGAACGGTCTCACCGTGGCGATTCTCGGCTGCGGTATCGACCGCATCTATCCTCAGGAAAACGAGGCGTTGTTTCACGACATTCTGCAACAGGGCGGCGCCATCGTTTCGGAATATCCGCCGGGCGCGCCACCGCTGGCAAGACATTTCCCCGGACGCAACCGCATCATCAGCGGCATGTGCCAGGGCGTCCTGGTTGTGGAGGCGGCCAAACGCAGCGGCTCCCTGATTACCGCCGAATTCGCCCTTGAACAAGGCCGCGAGGTGTTCGCCATTCCGGGTCCGGCCTATAATCATACCAGCGCAGGAACCAACCAGTTGCTCAAGGACGGTGCCCACCTCGTAACCGAAAGTGCCGACATTCTCAGTTTTTTCAAACAGGAGCCGACCTGCATCGTCCAGCCATCCGAAAATGACTCTTTGGCGTATAAGTTCACCGGGCAGGCTCGTCAAGTCTTCCTCGAACTCCAGGACATTCCCCTGCATGTCGACGAGTTGGCCAGGAAATGCGGCTTGACTCCTATGGAGGTTTCCGCTATTTTACTCCACTTGGAACTTGAGGACGGAGCAATCCAGCTCCCCGGCATGCGCTTCGTGCGCAAACGGAGCCCCTGAATTATATGGAGTTTTATGACCGGAAACCCTCTTAAAGAACGGGTGCTGGCTATCGTCAGCATCATCGCCCACTATATTATGGAAGACGGGCAACTGCCGGCCAACGGAGACCTCGTTGAGGAACTGCTGGCTGTCGGGTTCGAAGCAGAGGAGATCGATGCAGCTTTTAACTGGATGGAAAACCTGTCCCTGCATCCCAGCACCGATCCTTCGAACAGCTCCCTGACCGTCCCCAGCCAGCGTATCTTTACGCCCGACGAGTGTCGGGCCATAGCTAGAGAAGCGCGCGGATTTCTGATGCGCGTTCGCGAGATGGGCATCATCGACCAGAACATTCTGGAGGAGATCATCCAGAAAGCTTTGCATACCGAAGAAGGTGAAGTCAGCCTGAAGGACATCAAAACCCTGACGGCCTTGACCCTCTTCTCCCATTCCCACCACGAATGGCTGCGCGAGGTGGACTGTTTCATGGATGATGACTGGACTCGGCTCTATCACTGAGACATCAAAGGCTGCGGCTCTCCTGCAGCCTTTTCGTTTCATAGTTGGCACGGGGACCACAGGCATGACCTCCTCAATGAACAGATCTTCAAATCGAGGCATTCATGGCACAATCCCTGGTAATCGTCGAATCGCCTGCCAAGGCGAAGACCATCGAAAAATTCCTCGGCCCGGGCTATAAGGTCCTGGCTTCCTACGGTCACGTCCGGGCCCTGCCCAGCAAACAGGGTTCCGTCGATGTCGAGCATAATTTTTCCCCGCTGTATCACGTCTTACCCGAAAGCCGGAAACATATCGAGCTGCTCAAAAAAGAGGCCAAAAAGAGCAGGGAACTGATCCTTGCCACTGACCCCGACCGCGAAGGCGAGGCCATTGCATGGCATCTTCTCGAAGCCCTCGACATCCCGGAGGACGCTGCAAAACCCGAGGTCAAACGCGTCACCTTTCACGAAATCACCAAAGGTGCTGTTCGAGAGGCCATTTCCCATCCCGGACACATTTCCCGGGAACTGGTGGATGCCCAGCAAGCCCGTTCCATACTCGATTACCTGGTCGGCTTCAACCTGTCGCCCTTTTTATGGAAAAAGATCCGTTACGGTCTGTCCGCCGGCCGCGTCCAGTCCGTCGCACTGCGCCTGATCTGCGAACGAGAAAAGGATATTCAATCCTTCGAGGCGCGCGAATACTGGACCATCGAAGCCCAACTCGACGCCGATAAGGGCAGCGTTTTCCAGGCCCGCCTGCATGCTGTCGACGGCAACAAACTCGGCAAATTCGACATCGGCAATGAAACACAGGCCCGGGAACTGGCCAAGGCCATAGGGAGCGAGTCGTTCCAGGTTCGGAACCTGAAAAAGTCTTCAAAGAAGCGCAACCCTTCGGCCCCTTTCACCACCAGCACCCTGCAGCAGGAAGCCAGCCGTAAGCTCGGTTTTTCGGCCCGCAAGACCATGACGGTGGCGCAAAAGCTCTACGAAGGTATCGACGTCGGCAAAGGGCTCGAAGGCCTTATCACCTACATGCGTACCGACTCGGTTGCCCTCTCGCAGGTGGCCACCACCGAAGCCCGTGAACTCATCACCCGCATGTACGGCGAGGACTACGCTCTCGATAAACCACGGATTTTCAAGAATAAAGCCAAAAATGCCCAGGAAGCTCATGAAGCCGTGCGGCCTACCTCGCTGGCCAATCTGCCCGAGCAGATCAAACCCCATCTGAGCTCCGACCAGTTCAAACTCTACCGGCTCATCTGGCAACGCACCATAGCCTCGCAGATGGCGCCCGCAATACTGGATGCCACCACCGTCGACATCGCCGCCGGCGAGCGTTTTCTGTTCCGGGCCTCCGGTCAGGTGGTCCGTTTCCCGGGCTTCATGAAGCTCTATATCGAGGATATCGACAATGCCGAGGAGCAAGACAGTCATCAGCAGGAAGGCACCCTGCCCGATCTGAAACAGGATCAATCCCTGGATTGTCGGGAACTGCTACCCTCGCAGCATTTTACCCAGCCGCCACCGCGCTACACCGAGGCCAGTCTGGTCAAGACGCTCGAAGAACACGGTATCGGTCGTCCGTCGACTTATGCATCCATCATCAACACCTTGGTCACGCGCAAATACGTGCGCCTCGAAAAACGCGCCTTTTATACCGAAGATGTGGGAATGGTGGTCAACGACCTGCTTGTCAATCATTTCAACAAGTATGTCGACTACGACTTCACCGCCCAGATGGAGGAGGACCTCGATGCCATCTCCCGAGGCGAACGGGAGTGGCAACCGGTTCTTAAGGATTTCTGGGAGCCTTTCATCTCCCTGCTCAAGCAAAAGGAAACGCAGATTTCCAAGCAGGATGTCACCACCGAAAAGACCGATCGCACCTGTCCCGAGTGCAGCAAGCCTCTGGTCATCAAACTGGGACGGGCCGGACGGTTCCTGGCCTGCTCCGGTTTCCCCGATTGCCGTTACACCGAACCGTTGAACGGGGAACGTGAAGAACCGGTCATGTCCGATCAGACCTGCGACAAGTGCGGCGCCCCCATGCTCATCAAACAGGGTCGCTACGGCAAATTTCTGGCCTGCTCGGCCTATCCGGATTGCAAGAATATTCAGCCTCTGGTCAAACCTAAGGCTCTCGGCATCGCCTGCCCCAAATGCGGCGAAGGGGAGTTGATGGAGAAGAAAAGCCGCTATGGCAAAATATTCTACTCCTGCAATCGCTATCCGAAGTGCAAATTCGCTCTATGGGACCAACCTATCGAACAGCCCTGCCCCAAGTGCAACTTCCCGCTGGTAGTGGAAAAAACCACCAAACGCCAGGGCACCTTCCGTAAATGCCCGCAGGAGGATTGCGATTGGACGGAGGTTCTGATACCGCCGGAACCCAAACCCAAGGCAACCACGAAAAAAACCACCCCAAAAAAGACCGCTACCAAAAAGACCGCGGCAGCCAAACCGGCGGAAAAGAAAACCACCGCCAAAAAAGGCGCGACAAAAAAGGCTGCACCGAAAAAATCGGTTGCAAAAAAACCGGCAGCAAAAAAAACCTCGGCCAAAAAATCGTCCAAATCCGACGATAAGGGCTAGGCTTTCAAGGGCATTACCTTATAAACCTTACGTGCGACCGGGCCTGCAGGCCCGGTCGTTTGTGCATTCTGGCGCATAGCCGTCGTGAGATCATCATGAATCAAGACAACAGAAAAGAGCCTCGCATAACCGTCATCGGCGCCGGTCTGGCCGGTTGCGAAGCGGCCTGGCAGGCCGCCGAGCTGGGGCTGCGGGTAACGCTGCACGAAATGAAACCGCACCGTTTCTCGCCGGCCCACCAGAGTCCACAACTGGCGGAGCTTGTATGCTCCAACAGCCTGCGCGGCGCCGGAATGAATAATGCCGTCGGCTGCCTTAAAGAAGAACTGCGACGCTGCGCCGCCCTGTTCATGCAGGCTGCCGATGCGACCGCCGTCCCGGCGGGCGGCGCACTGGCCGTCGACCGGGAAGCATTTTCGGACTTCATCACCGAGCGCATCAGCGACCATCCGCGCATCGAGCTGCAACGCTCCGAGCTGGCTTGCGTACCGGCGGAAGGTACGACTATCGTCGCCTCTGGCCCGTTGACCTCCGACGCCCTGGCGGCCGACATCGCCCGCATTACCGGCAGCGAACATCTGTATTTTTACGATGCCATCGCTCCGATTATCGAAGCCGACAGCATCGACTTCGGCATTGCCTGGAAAGCCTCGCGCTACGGACGCGGCGGCGACGATTACGTCAATTGCCCCTTATCGCGGGATGAATACTTCGCCTTTATCGAGGCCTTGAAAACCGCGCAGAAGGTGCCGGGCAAGGATTTCGAAAAAGTCATCCACTTCGAAGGCTGCATGCCGGTGGAGGAAATGGCCGAACGCGGAGACATGACCTTGGCCTTCGGTCCGATGAAACCGGTCGGTCTGCCCGACCCGCGTACCGGCCGGGAGCCCTTCGCCGTGGTCCAGCTGCGCCAGGACAACCTGCATGCGACCCTTTTCAACATGGTCGGCTTTCAAACCAAACTGACCTGGCCGGAACAACGGCGCATTTTCCGCACCATTCCGGGACTGCAGAACGCCCGTTTCGCCCGCCTCGGCAGCATGCATCGCAACACCTTCATCAATGCCCCGGGCTGCCTGGACCAGCGTCTGCGCCTGGAAACCGATCCGAGGCTGTTTTTTGCCGGTCAGATCACCGGCGTGGAAGGTTACGTCGAATCGGCTGCCTGCGGCTTTCTGGCCGGGCTGCTCGCCGCAGCCCAACAGCTGGGCCGCCCCTTGCCCCTGCCGCCGGCAACCACCGCCCTCGGCGCCCTGCTTGGACATCTTTTCCACTCCAGCCCGGAGGATTTCCAGCCGATGAACATCAACTACGGCTTGTTTCCTTCGCTGGAAGGACGCAAACGCAAACGAGCCGAGCGTCGCCTGGCCATGGCCGAACGGGCACTGCAGGATCTGGAACCGTGGCGGCAAAGCGTGCTGGCGCATATTTCCGATCTCCCTGCCCTGCCACAGGAGCCCCGTGATGAAGCCTGATCCATCGTCTTCGGCCTCCAACCGCGAATCCGGGATCGTGCTGGCCTCGGCCTCACCGAGACGCAGTCAGCTGCTTGCCGAAGCAGGCATCTCCTTCAGCGTCGTGCCCAGTAATGCACCGGAAGATGTGCTGCCGGACGAAACCCCGCAGCGACACGTGAAACGTCTGAGTCTGCTCAAAGCCCGCGAGGTAGCTCGCCGACCGGAGGTCGAGGGGCGCTGGTTCATAGGCAGCGACACGGTGGTGGTTAGGGATGAAACCATACTCGGCAAACCGGCCGATGCCAGGGACGCCGCCGCCATGCTGCGCTCCCTTTCGGGTCGCAGTCATCGCGTGATTTCGGGATATGCCGTCATCGACCGCCTCAGCGGCAGGGAAATCGCCGCCGCCGTCACCACCGCCGTGCGGTTCCGGGAGTTGACAGATCGGGAGATTCAGGGGTACATTGCCACCGGCGAGCCATTCGGCAAAGCGGGGGCGTATGCCATCCAGGGCATCGGCGCCTGTCTCATCCCCGCGATCGAAGGCAGCTACACCAACGTCGTCGGCTTGCCCCTGTGCGAAGTGATCGAGACGCTGGAACAACTTGGCGCCGTGCGCCTGTTTGATTCCGATCCGCCTCGCTCCGCCCATTCGGAATCTCCATCCTGAGCCGCACCCCGGCCGCGTCCGTATTTACTGGCCGGCTCACCGGAAGGATCAGTCATGAGCATACAAAGCAATCTGCAGCACATCCGTGATCGTATTCAGGCCGCCTGTGTGCGCGCCGACCGAAATCCGGAGGACGTTCGTCTGGTTGCGGTTTCCAAGACCAAACCAGCCGATATGATCGATACGGCCGCCGAAGCCGGCCAGACCCTGTTCGGAGAAAATTACGTACAGGAGTTTCTGGCCAAGTCGGAAGAAGTCAATGCTTCGGTAGATTGGCATTTCATCGGCAGTCTGCAATCGAACAAGGTCAAATATCTGCGCGACAAAGTGTCCATGATCCATTCGGTGGACCGGTTGTCCCTGGCCAAGGAAATCAATCGCCAGTGGAAAAAATCGGGCGAAACCGTCGACATCCTCATCCAGATCAATCTCGGCGAGGAGGAAACCAAGTCGGGAACCGAGGAAAACGCCCTCGAACAACTCGTGCGCGAGGTGGCTGCACTGCCCCACGTGCGCATACGCGGGTTGATGGCCCTGCCTCCCTACCTGGACGACCCCGAGGAGGTACGCCCCTTTTTCAAGCGATTACGCCAGTTGGCGGAAAAACTGGACAAACTGCATATCCCCGGCGTCGAAATGCGGGAGCTGTCCATGGGCATGAGCCACGATTTTGAAGTAGCCATCGAAGAAGGCGCCACCCTGGTTCGAGTCGGATCCGCCATTTTCGGTTCACGTTATTGAGGTCATACCATGCAGGAATCGTCCCGTCCCCGAGCCCTTTGGGGTTCGCGCATCGGTTTCATCCTGGCGGCGGCAGGCAGTGCCGTCGGTCTCGGCAACATCTGGAAGTTCCCGTACATCACCGGCAACAACGGCGGAGGAGCCTTCGTGCTGGTTTATCTTGTCTGCATCGCCTTGGTCGGCCTGCCGATCATGATTGCGGAGTTGATGATCGGCCGACATACTCAGCGCGATGCCGTCGGCGCCTTCATCAGCCTGGCTGGACGCCGCTCCCCCTGGCAACTGGCCGGATGGGTGAGCATTCTTGCGGCCTTTGTCATCCTCTCCTACTATTCGGTGGTTGCCGGCTGGACTCTCGATTACATCCTGCGAGCCCTGCAGGGAACATTTACCGCCGCCGCAGGCACCGATGCCGGTCAGACCGCAGAGCATATCACCGCACTTTTTGGAGGCCTTATAGAGAACGGTTCGCGACAACTCATATGGCATTGCATCTTCATTTCGTTGTGCCTGGGGATCGTGATCGGCGGCGTGCAGAAAGGCATCGAACGTTGGAGCAAAATCCTCATGCCCGTCCTGCTGGGGCTATTGATCCTTCTTTTCGTCAACGGCATGCTCAGCGACGGAGCCCGCCAGGCTATCGCCTTCATGTTCCGGCCCGATTTTCATAAACTGACCTCCGGCGCCGTTCTGGAAGCTTTGGGACATGCCTTTTTCACCCTGTCTCTCGGTATGGCCGCCATGATCACTTACGGGTCCTATCTAAGCCGCAAGGATGATCTGTTCGGTTCCGGTCTGCGCATCGCTCTGCTGGACACCGGCATTGCCCTGATGGCGGGGCTGGCGATTTTTCCCATCGTCTTTTCCGCCGGCATGCAGCCCGGCGCGGGACCCGGCCTGGTTTTCCAGACCATTCCGGTGGTTTTTTCCAGTCTGCCCGGCGGCAACATTCTGGCCCTGCTCTTCTTTCTTCTGCTGGCGTTTGCCGCACTGACAAGTGCCATTTCCCTGCTTGAATCCCAGGTCGCCTACCTCATCGACGAGCGCGGCTGGGGGCGCAAACGCGCCACCGTTTGCCTGGCAAGCCTCGCCTTCGTTGTCGGCATTCCGTCGGCTCTTTCCAGCAATGTCCTGCGCCAGGTCACCCCTATCGCCGATCTGGGGGTTTTCGATTCCATCGACCTTATCGCCTCCAATTACCTGTTACCCATCAGCGGCCTGCTTACTGCCCTGTATGTCGGCTGGTTCTGGAGCGGGCAGGAAGAGAAAGGCGAACTGCTGGCCGGCGGCTCCGGCTGGATCTATCCCACCTGGCATTTTCTTATCCGATTCGTGGCGCCGGTGGCCGTAGGTGCTATCCTTTATTACAAGATCGAGGAAACGGGACTGTTCACCCTGATCAAAAATCTCTTTTAGTCGGACGAATGTCAGCGAAACCATCTTTTTTGTTTGACCACCGGTTTTCGTTATCGAGTTTTTTCGTGCCCCTTCCTTTACTTCGGGGTGAACATCATCCGGGCATCCGCATGAAATGAAAACCTGCCAACATCAAACTCAGGGACCCTCGCCATGGCTTTCGACACCTTTCTATTCGACCTGGACGGTACGCTTGTCGACTCGGCAGCAGACCTTGGCACCGCCGTCAACCTGCTGCGTGCCGAACTCGATCTGGCTCCTCTGTCCATGGACCGGGTTCGCAGCTACGTCGGCGACGGCGCAACCATGCTGATACGCCGGGCGCTGCCGGAAAATGCTTTTTCCGAGCGGCACCTGCAGCGTTTTTTGCAGCTTTACGAGGAACATCTTGTCGACCAGACGACCATGTATCCTGGAATAGACGAGTTTCTCATCGCTCATCAGGATAAAAAGATGGCGGTCATCAGCAACAAGCCTTTCGATCTGACCATGCATTTGTTGTTCGAGCTTGGGCTGACGGCCTTTTTCGGCTGTATCATCGGCGCCAACGACAAACTGCCCAAAAAGCCCGACCCGGCACCGGTGTTCATGGCTCTTCGCGATCTGCAGTCCGACGTCGACACCGCCGTCATGATCGGCGATCATCATACCGATCTGCGTGCCGGTCATGCCGCCGGTATCAAAACCTGCTTTTGCGCCTGGGGAATCGGCAGAACGGACGGGTTTCCCTGCGATTACCAAGCCGAGACCCCGCAAGATTTGTTACGGCTGTTTCCTGCCTGAGTTTGATGTATTTCATCCCTGCAACGACAGGTTTTCCGGCCGCCTTCACGCGGAAATAATCATTTTTTTTGCATGACCACGTCCATTTTCGAAAGAACCTTCTGTCACTCTGTTTCCGGATAAATCTTTTTCCATGACCGAAACAACGCCGCTGTCTTTGCGACAGATTTCCCGTTTTTTCTTCCCCCTTATGCTGAACGTCCAGTTGATGAGTTTTTCCCACAACATCATCAACATGGCCCTGGCGCGGCAGTCAGATGCGGTTGCCAACCTGGCCGCCTTCGCCGTGGCTCTCGCTTTGCACCTGTTCCTGGCATCGCCCGGATACCAGAATCACACCATCGCACTGGCTCTGATCCGGGGAAAACGTTCGCTGCACAGCGTCGCCCTGTTTGTCGTAACGGCATCGGCGGCGATCTCCGTCCTGCTGTCGCTCATTGCCTGGACTCCTATTGGGCAGATCGTTTTCGAAAAACTTATCGGCGTATCTCCCGAGCTGGCCACCAGCGCCCGCTCCGTGATAGGGGTGCTGGCCTTTCTGCCTTTTTTTACCGGTCTGCGCGGGCTGTGCCAGGGACTCGTCATACGCGCCAGACGTACCGAACTCGTCTCCCTGGCCACCCTGATAAGAATTTTCACCCTGGTGATCATCCTGCTGGCGGCCGCCCGGCATTTTCCCGGGCCGGAACTCGGCGCCCTGGGCCTGCTCGGCTGCATAGCCGTTGAGAGTCTGCTGATGCTGCGATTCGCCATCGCCTGTGGTTTCACTCCGGCAGCGGACAACACGGAGGAACACGGCCTGCGCGATACTTTTCATTACGGCCTGCCGCTGGCCTTTTCCTCCGCCATGCAACAGATCGTGCCCCTGCTGATCAGTGCCATCATCAGCCGCCTGCCCGATGCAACCCTCGCTCTGGCGGCACTGGGCGTCATACGCGGCTTCATCTTCCTGCTGGCCGGTCCCATGCGCAATCTCCAACAGGCCTACCTGGCTCTGGTCAATACCAGGCGGGACTACAACACACTGATGCGTTTTTTTCGCCTGGTGGCCGCCGGCATGGCCATCATCATGCTTGCCGTAGCCTATCCGCTCAACCTACCGGTTTTGGGCTGGTTCATGGGCCTGAAATCCGACCTGCGTGCCTATATCGCATTGCCCTTGGCCAGCTGCGCCCTGTTCCCGATACTCTACGGTGCCGTGAATCTGTGGCGGGGTTTTTTCGCCCAACGTCATCGTACCGGCATCCTCGGCTGGGCCACGATAGCCAAGGTCGGATATCTGGCCGTGGCCTGGCCCCTGGCAGCCTTGAGTCCGATCCCCGTCCCCGGCATCGGACTGGCCGTCTTTCTGTTGCTGTCATGCGAATTCTGCGAGGCCTGGTATCTCAACCATCAACGCCACCGACTGGCCTCATGAAATCGTCTGACGGCCCCTCGCCAAAAAAGACCTTGCCACTCCAGGCATCCCGGTCCTACAATTGATGTTCTGGCAGAAAAGATCAAATGGGATGGCTAAGCAAAAAACGTCAAATGCAAGGCGCGCGATTGTCGTGCAATGAGGCGTACTTACGTACGCCGAAGCAGCGAGGCAATCGCAGCAACGCAGCAGTTGGCGAGTTTTTGCGACGCCATCACAATTAAAAAACGAGGAAAACGGCATGGAGAATAAAAAACATCCCTGTCCGGATTGCCGGTTCTGTCAATGGTGCTCCGATGCGCGTTGCTCCGCCTGTCTGGGTCGCGAAAAACCGTGCCGGAAAAAGCTGTCGATGGCCGAACAGATCGAACTGTACGAAAAGATCAACCGCGAATTTGCCGACCGAACCGACCCGTCAACGGCAGACGAACCGCCTTGCGGATGCAAAAAATAAGGCCGTTTCATAACAAACGGCCTTCGAATCGACGATTTTTTTACCCTTTCACCTGACCGAGTTCTAGGACATGACACCACCCAAGGAAGTTCCCCCTTACGTAATTTACGGCTTTTTTCTGACCGGACTGATGTCCTCCATCTGTTTCCGGGTGCTGCCCATTGCCAACCATCTGTGGCCTGCAAGCTTTCGTCCCATCTGGTACACCGGCGTCATCGGCTACTGCATGTTTTTCCTTTATCGTTATCGCATCACGCTCAAACGTCGTCGCACGATTATCGACATGGGCTTGCTGCCGAAACTCAAAGCCGGCACTCTTGAAGCGGATGACCGCGAAGCCATCCGTTACATCCT
>JASKKK010000112.1 GCA_030154185.1 Desulfuromonadales bacterium | reverse complement strand
AGCGGCCGGCAATGACGAGTTCATCCATGGCTATAACCTTTGGTCTATGCGGCGGCGGACTCAGCCGCCGCCGACGAATTGAATGATTTCCAGCCGGTCAGCGCGATTCAGTTCGGTAGAATCAAAACTCTCCCGCGGCACAATGGTTCCGTTCAATTCGATGGCAACTTTTTCCGCATCGAAATCGAGGTATTCGAGCAGGTCGAGAACCGTCGCCGGAAAAGCGAAAACCAGCGGTTTTCCGTTAACCGTCAACTGGGACATAAATTCCTCCGCTACTCAGGCTTGCCGCAGGAGGCGCCCTTCCGCAGGCTGCGGGTTATTTTCATGGAACAGAAATCGGGGCCGCACATGGTGCAGTACTGCTCCTGGTCGTTGACATCGTCAGGCAGAAGGGCCCTGCGAATCCCCATGGCCCGCTCCGGGTCGAGGCCCAGTGCAAACTGGTCCTGCCAGCGGAACTCATACCGTGCCTTGGACAGAGCATTGTCTCGCGCCTGGGCGCCGGGGTGCCCCTTCGCCAGATCGGCTGCATGCGCGGCGATCTTGTGCGCTACGATACCTTCACGGACATCGTTTTTATCCGGAAGGCCCAGGTGTTCCTTGGGCGTGACGTAACAGAGCATGGCAGTCCCGCACCAGGCCATCATACTGCCGCCGATGGCTGAGGTGATGTGATCGTAGCCGGGCGCGATATCCGTGACCAGGGGACCGAGGGTATAAAAGGGCGCACCGTGGCAATATTTGAGTTGCAGTTCCATGTTTTCCTGGATCAGGTGCAGAGGGACATGGCCGGGGCCTTCAATCATCACCTGCACATCGTGCCGCCAAGCCATTTCCGTCAGTTCTCCGAGGGTTTTAAGTTCAGCGATCTGCGCTTCGTCGTTGGCATCGTATATCGACCCCGGCCGCAGACCGTCGCCCAGGGAAAAGGTCACATCGTACGCCTTGGCGATTTCGCATATCTCCTCAAAGTGCGTATAGAGAAAGCTCTCCTTGCCGTGAGCCTGGCACCATTTGGTCATAATGGAACCGCCTCGCGAGACGATGCCGGTAAGACGCCTCTGTGCCACCTCTACCAGATGGCTGCGGACTCCTGCATGAATAGTGAAATAGTCGACTCCCTGCTCGGCCTGCTCGACAAGGGTGTCGCGAAAAACCTCCCAACTCAGGTCCTCCGCCTTGCCCCCGACCTTTTCGAGAGCCTGGTAAATGGGAACCGTACCGATGGGCACCGGGCTGTTGCGTATGATCCATTCGCGCGTTTCATGAATGTCAGTCCCGGTGGACAGATCCATAACCGTATCGCCGCCCCAGCGAATGGCCCAAATCATCTTTTCCACTTCTTCGTCAATGGAAGAAGACAGAGCCGAATTACCGATATTCGCGTTGATTTTCACCAGGAAGTTGCGTCCGATGATCATCGGTTCGCTTTCAGGGTGATTGATGTTGCAGGGGATGACCGCCCTGCCGGCGGCGACTTCGGCCCGCACGAATTCCGGAGTGATGACTTCCGGTATTCCGGTACCGCGAGGATCTCCCGGGTGCTGCTTTTTAAGCAATGCGGGCAGGCTTTCGCGTTTTTGATTCTCCCGAATGGCGATAAATTCCATCTCGGGGGTCACAATCCCCTGGCGGGCATAGTGCATCTGGGTCACGTTGCGGCCATTCCCGGCCCGCCGCGGCAACCTGCCCTCGGAAAAATACTGCCCCCCCTCGACGCGTTGCGCGAGGCGTTGCCTTCCATAATCGGAACTCAAAGCCGGCAACACTTCGCTGTCGGCACGTTCTTCGATCCAACCTTCCCGCATGGGGGGCAATCCGGTGCGTATATCAACCTTCGCGCCGGGATCGGTAAAAGGTCCCGACGTATCATAAAGATAGATTTTCAGTAAATCGGTATCCTGATCTTCGGGCGTCCCGACTTTCTGAACGACCTCTTTCATGGGGACGCGTATATCCGGCCGCGAACCTGCAACATACACTTTACGCGTGCCTACGGTTCCAGCCTCACCGGACGTCGCATCCGTTTCATTGCCTGTTGTCTCATGGAATACACTCATCATTAATTCCTCGAAGAATTCTCCCGACAAAAGCCGGAACGTCTTAAAACAAACAGCTGGCTCCCTATTTTATCCCCACGGTTCTACTCGGGGTAGGAGCACTCCAAACGCGGTTTTAGATTTGCCTGCCAGTAATGTCTGCGCAATATCCGGGCCAACCCATTATTTTGCCTTATTTATCTGCCGCCACCCCCCTCGACCGCCTAAATTCAGGAGGTTACCCCCCCCCAACAAGCCAGGGGAAACTTTCACCGATATCCACCCTTGCGACAAATCCGCTTCTTACAATCAAAATGATACAGTTGTCTCACCGCACTCCAGAAACACCTGTTTTGAACGACGGATAGAAAATGAACCAAAATTGTATCGGACAGCACCAACATGGCCCAAACCCCAAACACAGCCAGCGCTGTAATAAAAAGAGGCTGCCCGGCACCATGCCGCGACAGCCTCCATTCATATTATCATTATCTCTTTTCAGGTTTCCCTGTCTACAATGCCACCCTTCGGGATCAGCGCTTATTGGGCGGAATTATGGCATATTTATCCATTTTCCGATACATGGTGGCACGGCTGATGCCAACCTCTTTTACAGCTTTGGAAACCTGCCACTTATGTTTTTGAAGCGCATCAAGGATCACCTGGCGCTCAGCCTGTTCCATGGCGCTGAGCCCGGCGACGGCTTCTTCGACAGCGGGCGTGGAATCTTCCTCTTCCGTCGTCTCTGGCAAAGGGGCTGCAGCCTGCCTCGGCAAAGCCTTGGCCGGTTGCCCTTTGGGATCCTGAGGACAAATTACATCGACAGGCAGATCGGCACAGGTAATGATGCCCTTGTCGCAAACCGCCAAGGCATAACGCAGCGCATTACGCAACTGGCGAATGTTTCCAGGCCAGGAAAACTCCGACATCACCCGCATGGCTTCATCGTCGATGGTAACGGATTCCAAACTGTTCCCCGCCTCGATGGTCAGAACATCGCTGATCAAGCGCGAAATATCCGAGCGTTCACGCAACGAAGGCAACTCGAAAGAAACGCCATTGAGACGATAATAGAGATCTTCTCTGAATTCACCACCAGCCACCATATCCATGATATTACGATGGGTGGCGCAAATTACATGCAGATCGACCGGAATGGGCGTTTCTCCGCCCAAAGGTGTTACTTCCCGTTCGGCAAGAACCCGCAACAACCGCGGCTGCAGGCTTGCGGGCATATCGCCGATCTCATCGAGGAAAAGCGTGCCGCCGTCCGATTGAAGAATTTTGCCTCGCATCCCCTTACTGCGCGCACCGGTAAAGGCCCCTTCCTTGTATCCGAACAGTTCGCTTTCTATCAGCGATTCGGGAATCGCGGCGCAGTTTACCGCCACAAAAGGTTTATCGGCTCGCCGGCTGGCATTATGTATGGCCTGGGCGAACATTTCCTTCCCCGTTCCGGTTTCACCGTTTAACAGAATCGGAATAGGCTTGTTCATGACACGCTTGATGCGTTCCACGCTTTCCTTGAGCCTGCGGTCTTCTCCGGCCAGATAATCGAGGGTCAGAGGTTCTCCAACCACGGGGACTTCTCTGCTGCGGGAAACAGGCTTTTCGACCTGCTTGAGAGGCTTTACGGAAATAGCCTGCGGACACCGCAGGGAGCCGTACATCTGAAGCCCCGTCTTTTGAGTGCGAATGGGCAGCACCATGCTGGAGCGTGAAAATATATCCAGAAGCTTTTCGAAGCTGAGATCGAATACGTCCCCTATCTGACGGCCTGCAAGATTGCCGCCACCGATCTCCCGTGCCAGGCTGCGGCTGGCGACACGATCGGCGGCCAGGATCTTGCCTTCGCCGTCCATGGCGACCAGGCACTCACTCGAAACTTCGGCCAGCTCCCGCTCGAAACTGAGTCGCAAAACCCATTGGTCTTCAAATTGACTGAGAAAGTAAGCCGATTCGATCATATGTGCGGATTGCATGACCAACTGCAGGGCGAGATGCTGGCTTTCTTTGGAATCAGGGGAATGAAGGGCGGAAACGTCGATGAGCCCCATGGGTTTGCCGGTAGGACTGGACTGATAATGGGAGCACAAGAACAGGTCAGATTGGAATTCTTGGCGCGAAAGTGCTCGCCCTTGTGAACCGTCAGGGGGACCTGCTCAATCAGCGCCGTGCCGACCCCGCAGGTTCCTTCCTGATGCTCGTTCCATACGGCCCCCAGGTATAACCCGGCATCCTTCCAATGTCTGGAAAAACGCTCGTCGCCCCGCCAGTCCACGGTTACGCCGTTGGCGTCGCACAGCAAAGTCGAATAACCGAGATCGGAGACCTGGCGATGCAGATGTTGTACGCCTGCCTTGGCGATACGCAAAAAGCGCTCTATCGGTTGGGTATAATCCCGCAACTCGTTCGCCGTCAGCACCTGTACCGGATTGGGTTCGCTCGGATCGATGCCATAGTGCTGGAGACTCCGCTCCCAGGACGTGACGATAGGGGCCTCGATTTGTTGCTTATCTTTGCCCCGGTTTCCGGAAACGCAGGAAAATATCCGCTGGATATGCCTGCTGACTTCCTGTTCAGGCATTCTTCCCACCTCATGAATAATCATTGACGGAATACAGCCTTCAAAACTTGAATAGCGTTTACGCTAGGTCTGAGGATAACAGAATTCATATAAGGACACAACTTAAACGGTAACAATGTTTTAGTAAGTAAGCAATCCATCCGGAAGCATAACACCGCACCAGTCCGATTTATGATGCGTGCCCTCCCCTGTACCGGTGGCACCATCAAAACTCCCCGCCATTCCAAACCTGATTGCTTTCTCTGGCCACAGGATACCACCTGCACAAACCTCCCCCGGAAATTCCGAGGGAGGCTTGCGGTGATACGTAGACTCTTAATTGTCTAGGAAACCTTAAAAGTTCCAGACGAACCGGGTGTAAACAGCATTGGTACGCGGAACGTTTCTTCCGGCAACGCCATAACTGTACCAGAAATCGAACAGCAGGCGATCGGTGATCTTCATGCTGTTACCGATACCGAGTTGCAGACGATCGTAAGAATCGATAGTCTCACCGGTCTCCTTATTCTTGCCGTGCCCCCCGGTCTCGGCATCGATATGAATGTTGGGGTTGATCCAGGGATTGTGCTTATAGGTGATAACCCAGTTCGTAAACAGCGAGTTCCCCAGTTCGTTTCTCTCGCCGCCTTTACGCTGGTCGCCACGGATCTTGTATCCGAGGTCCCAGTCGACAACAAGTTTGCCATCGAAAAACTGATGGTTGTTCAGCCAGGTAACAGCGTGGGAGAGAGCGTTATCCGAAAGTTCGTTGGATCCGAAAGGAAGATACAGCCAGTACTCAAGGCAGGCGGTCCAGCTCGGGATGGGCTTAATCCAGGCAACCATACCGGTCTGGGGATCGATCATGCCGTTAAGGTTGGTCCCATCCTCAACCCCGATGCCGCCATAACCGAGAACCGCTTCCCACAGGAAACCGACATTGTCAAGGCCGTCGATGGTAAAGAGCCGCACAAATTTATTTACGTTAAGCAGGATGCTGGTATCGTCTCCGTCAGGTCCGAAATTTTCCGTAGTGTTTTGCCACACATTGTAGGAAGCAAGAAGATTGATAGGCTCGTCGAAATTAACGGGCAGATTGTATTCGTTTGTTCCGATATTACTATAGGGAATAATCGCATCGGCTGCAAACGACTGCGTTACTTTGGAAAAGCTGCCAACAAGCAAGAATGCTGTAACTAAAAATAAAAAGAGTACCTTGTTTCTTACTGCCATCATAACACCTCCACAAAACGATCTGATAATTGTTGCAAAAATTTTCTCCTCAAACAGCGCTTTGTTTGATTAATACCCCTTATTTGAACAGGGCCGCCAAATTGAGAAATTCCGGTTTCATCAGAAGATTAACGAGCAAGGTACAGATCGCGATC
>JASKKK010000111.1 GCA_030154185.1 Desulfuromonadales bacterium | reverse complement strand
CGACGCTCTTCCGATCTGAACGTACCGCGGAGCAGATCAAAATCGAAATAGGCAGCGCCTACCCCGAAGATGAACTGCGCACCATGGAAGTCAAAGGACGCGATCTGGTATCGGGCATTCCCAAAACCCTGGAGATCGACTCCAAGGAAATTCGCGAAGCTCTGGCTGAAACAGTCAACGCCATCGTCGAGGCGGTACGCATTTCCCTGGAACGTACGCCGCCGGAACTGGCTGCCGACATCGTCGACAAGGGCATTGTCCTTGCCGGCGGCGGCGCCTACCTGCGTAATCTCGACGTGCTGCTGCGCGACGAGACCGGTCTGCCGGTGGTGATTGCGGAAGATCCGCTTTCCTGCGTCGCCCTCGGTTCGGGCAAGGTTCTGGATGAGTTGGATCTGCTGCGACGGGTAACCGTCACTTCCTGATCGCCGGCACCATCGCACCGACATAGCACATTCCGCAAAAGAGGGCACCCGGCCCTCTTTTGCTTTCCGTAACAGGGATCTTCATGCTGGAACTGATCAGAAAATACCGCACTCCCCTGCTGGTAGTCTGTTTAGTCATGACCGCCCTGCTGATCTATTCTTCCCGCCTGCGGCAAAAACCGGACACCACCCTGTTTGAAAAAGCCGTCCTGCAGCTGACCAGTCCCCTGCTGGGCGGCGTCGATACGGCAACCCGTACCGCCGGCAGCCTCTGGCGGCATTATCTGTGGCTCATCGACACGCAAAAGGAAAACGACCACCTTCAGGAAAAAAACCGTCATCTGCGAGCCCGCCTCGACAAGGTCCGGGAGTATCGACTGGAAAACCGGCGCCTCAGCGAACTGCTCGCCCTTCGCGAACGATTGAAGTTCTCCACCCTGGCGGCCCGCGTCATCGCGGCAGACGCCACCAGTCTGTTTCAAACCGTCATCATCGACCGCGGAACGGAAGACGGTCTGCACGAAGGCTTGCCGGTGGTGGTCCCGGAAGGCGTTGTCGGACGCATCCTGCGCTGTTCGGCCCATCAGTCCCGCATTCTGCTGGCCACCGATGCGTCGTCGGCCATGGCGGTTCTGGTGCAACGCAGTCGCGCACGAGCCGTCTGCCGCGGCCGCGGCCAGACCCTGGTCCTCGATTTCGCCCTGGCCAAGGAGGATATTGCTGTCGGGGACCGCATCATCACTTCCGGTTACGGAGGAATTTTCCCCAAGGGACTGACGGTCGGCACCGTCAGGCGCACCCAGTTCAACGATCTCGACATGTTCCAGACCGTAACGGTCACTCCCGCGGTAAACTTCTCCCGCCTGGAAGAGGTTCTGGTGCTACTGGACAGCCAACCATGAAAACCCTCCTGACGTATCTGATTATCGGCACCGTCTTCGTGGTCATCGAAACCCTGCTGCCCCAGATGCCTTTCGGCAAACCGAATCTGCTGCTGTTGCTTGTACTGACCCTCGGCTTGAAGGAGAAGGTTTCGCTTGGAGGACCGGCTTCCTGGCTGTTGGGCTGTCTGCAGGACAGTCTGGCAGGGTCCACCCTTGGACTGTTCGGATTGGTCTACCTCATCCTGTACCTCTGTCTGCGAAGCGTCGCCGGCCATCTCAACAGCGAAAGTCCTGCCCTGTTGCTGTTTCTGATTCTTGCCGGAACCCTGCTGCAGGGGATGGTTCTGATTTTCACCCTGGGCTTTTTGGCCGAACACGGAACCTATTGGCGTCAGATAGTGGCGGCCCTGCCCGGTCAATTGGCGGTCAACCTTTTGGCGGCACTGATTTTTCTGCAGACATCGTCCTGGCTCAGATCCCATGCCCGACACTTTGGAAGAAAAGGAGGGCTGTCGTGAACCGGGACTTTCCATTCGACTGGCAGGCGCTGCCCCAGAACCGCAAACGCTACGTGCTGGCCTCGCTTGCCGCCACCGTCGTCTTCCTGCTGCTTCTGTTAAGGCTCTGGCAATTGCAGATCATCAGCGACGAGTACTATCGTACGCTGTCGGAAAAAAACCGTACCCGCTATATTCCCATAGCGGCTCAACGCGGGCGGATTTTCGATCGCGATGGACGTCTGCTGGCCGACAATCGGCCCGCTTTCAACGTCACGGTCCTGCGTCAGGAGGTAGAGGATCCGGAGTTGCTGCTTGACCGCTTGTCGAGATTTCTGTCCGTGGATCGCGAAGAGCTCCTCAAACGCTGGAATGCCGGGAAACGTCTGCCTCGCTATCGTCCGATCCCGCTTGCCTGGGATGTGGATCGCAAGACCCTTGAAGAAATCATGGAAAACGCCGTCGACCTGCCCGGCGTACTCATGGAAACCCGGCCGGTGCGATCTTTTCCCCTGGGCTCGATCGCACCTCACTTTCTCGGCTACCTGGGCGAGATCACGGAAAAAGAACTGGGTCTGCCGGAATTCGAAAACTACCGACCGGGCGACGTGGTGGGTAAAGCCGGTCTCGAAAAATACCTGGAAGCGATTTTGTGCGGAATCGATGGCGAACGCCGTGTCGAGGTCGACGTCAAGGGCAAGAGTATGCGCATCCTCAAGACCCAGAATCCGCAACCGGGCAATCAGGTTTTTCTGACCCTGCAGGCTTCTTTGCAGCAGGTGGCGGAACAGGCCTTCGACGGCCAGGCCGGAGCCGCGGTGGTTATAAACGTGCATTCCGGTGAAATTCTTGCCATCACCAGTCAACCGACCTTCGATCCCGCGCAATTCGCCCGCGGCCTTACGACCAGCGAATGGCGCGACCTGCAGACCAATCCTCTCAAGCCCTTGCAGAACCGGGCGATAAGCGGGCAATATCCCCCGGGTTCAATTTTCAAAATCGTAACCGCTCTGGCCGCACTCAAAGCCGGCGTGGCCACCCCCAGCACCCGCGTAACCTGCAAGGGAGCGACAACCGTCGGCGATCATACCTTTCGTTGCTGGAAACGCTGGGGACACGGCCCTACCGACCTGCACAAGGCGCTCAAGGAGAGCTGCGATGTCTGGTTTTACAAGGTCGCCCTTGACGTCGGTATCGACAACATTGCCGCCATGGCTCGTGAACTCGGATTGGGCAGCGCTCTCGGCCTGCCTGTCGGAATGGAAAAAAGCGGTTTGATCCCCGACCGGAACTGGAAGAGAAAACGCTACGGGAAAAGCTGGTATCTCGGCGAAACGCTCAATGCAGCCATCGGACAGGGATACATCCTCACCACTCCTTTGCAACTGGCGACCATGATTGCCGCCATTGCCAACGGCGGAACGGTATATCGTCCGCACATCATCAAGCACATCGAAAACAACGGCCATCAAACCATGCAGTCTGTCGAACCGGAAATCCTGCATCAGGCCGCCTTGCCCGCCTTTGCCCTCGACGCCGTGCGAGAAGGGCTGGAGGCCGTGGTTAACGAACCGGGAGGTACAGCATGGAGAAGCCGCCTCGATGAGCTTCCCTACGCCGGGAAAACCGGCACATCCCAGGTGGTTAAACTCCGCGACGATAGCCGGGACGAAAAACTCATCCCCTATCGTTTTCGCGACCATGCATTGTTTGCCGCATATGCACCCGCCCAAAAACCGGAAATTGCCGTCGCGGTGGTTGTGGAACACGGCAGTCACGGCAGCAGCGCCGCCGCTCCCATCGCCAAGGCCATCATCGCCCACTACTTCGGCCTGGACAAGCAAACGCCAACCTCACAAAACACGACGGGAGAGTAATCAGCATGTTCGATCGTCGTCTTCTCACACATTTCGACTGGGGACTCTTGTTGGTGGTCCTCATCATCGCGGGGCTCGGTATCCTCAACCTGATAAGCGTTACATCTTCCTGGACCACCCCGACGGCGCCTTTTTCTCTCAAGCAGCTTTCGTGGCTCGGCGGCGGGTTGGTTATCGTATCCATCATCTGCGCCATCGACTACCGGCGCCTGGAATACCTGGCGTTTTTCCTGTATGCCGGCAATCTCTTGCTGCTGTTGCTGGTGCTGCTCATCGGCCGTACCTCCATGGGGGCAACGCGGTGGCTCGATCTCAAATTTTTCAATCTGCAGCCCAGCGAACTGATGAAAATCGTCATCATCATCACCCTGGCCTGTTTTTTCAGCCGAAACGAGCAGGTGCGCGGCTTTGCCTTTCGTGACCTGTGGATGCCCTTTACCCTTCTGGCTCTTCCGGCATTACTGATCATGAAACAACCGGATCTCGGCACGGCCATGATCGTTCTCATGATCGGCGCTTCCATGGCCCTGTTCGCCGGCATCCAGCCCGCCACCCTGTCCGGACTGGGACTGCTGGCCGGCGGCGCCGCCACGGGGGGCTGGTTTTTACTGCATGACTATCAGAAACAGCGCATCCTGACCTTCCTCAACCCGGAAAGCGACCCTCTGGGCTCCGGGTACCACATCATCCAGTCGAAAATCGCCGTCGGCAGCGGGGGGTTCTGGGGGAAAGGTTTCATGAAAGGCACGCAGTCCCAACTCTCTTTTCTTCCCGAACGTCACACCGATTTCGCTTTTTCCGTTTTTGCGGAAGAGTGGGGATTTTTCGGCTGCGTGGTCCTTCTGGCACTGTTTCTGCTTCTGGTGATCTGGGGGCTCAATGTATCCCGCCAGGCTTCGACGCGGTTCGGCATGTTTCTCGCTTTCGGAGTCAGCGCCATGCTGTTCTTTCATATCGTCATCAACCTCGGCATGGTCATCGGTCTGTTGCCGGTCGTCGGTGTGCCGCTACCCCTTTTCTCCTACGGTGGCACCAGCATGATAACGACCATGACCGGGGTCGGGCTGCTGCTCAATGTCAGCATGCGGCGATTTAAATTCTGATGCAACGATTCATGAATCAGTCGGACACACCGAATCCGCTGCCGCATGATGCCCCGGCCATCAACCTGACCTGCGTGCGGAAACGGCGCTGGATCGCGAATCGGCACCGGCCCGACTTCACCTGAATTTCTTAACCGATTTCATCCCTGAAGGAAAAAAAACCATGAGCTCAATGCAACTGACAACCGAATCTTTCACGGAATGGGCTGAATCCGATCCGGAACTCTCCTGCGCCCTGACTGCGGTTCAGGACCTCCCTGCCATGACCGATATCGTCAGCGACTTCCTCATTACCATCGAGGACCCGGATTGGAGTGCCAAAAGCGTGGCCCAGGTCATTGCAAGGGATCCCGCGGTTGCTGCAAGCGTTCTTAAGGCTGCGAACAGTTCCTATTACAGTTTTCAACGTCAGATAAACGACCTCGAAGGCGCAATTGCCGTCTTGGGGCTCGCCACCATAAAGAGCCTGGTATTGACAGCGGGTGTCAAAAACATGAACAAGCGTTTCGGTCTGATTGAAAAACTTCTGCTGGAGGATGCCATAGGTTGCGCCCTCTGCGCCCGGGAAATTGCCAGAAAAACCGGGTGCTACAATCCTGAAGAGGCCTTTCTCGGAGGGCTTCTACGCCATATCGGCAAGATCGCCATGAACAATCTTGACAGCGAAAAATACTCGCAACTGGTCCAGGGCGTATACAATGACGAAGGAGAACTCGCTATACTGGAACGGAAACATTTTCCCTACAGCCATGCCGCCATTGGTGCCGCCCTGCTCAATCATTGGAACATCTCCCCCCAGTTGGTTGCCAGCACCCTTTTCCACAACGATCCCGCGTCGTGTGAAAAGATGGGAGATATGGCCGGCACAATGGCCAAGCTGGTTCATTTGAGCGGGGTTTTCTGCATACGTCTCGGATTCGGTCAGCGCACACCCCGCGAAGATCTCGACGTCTACCGACACCCGGGCACGGAATTTCTCGGTCTGGAAGAAGAAGACATCGACGATATCCTGCATGACATACCCGAAGCCTTCGTCCACACCTGCAATTCCTTCATGGGATAGGATTCGAAAAGCACCGGTTGCGCCGGTGCTTTTTTCATTCGTCAGGATAATTGACAATCCCGATCAGTGACCGCCCCGTCAAAAAAGCTCCCATCACTCATCACTCATCACTCATCACTCATCACTCATCACTCATCACTCATCACTCATCACTCATCACTCAGCACTCA
>JASKKK010000040.1 GCA_030154185.1 Desulfuromonadales bacterium | reverse complement strand
AGCGGTTATTCGCAGCACCGCTACCCGAGAAGGACAGTCATGGCGGCAGCCGACTTTACGTCGTTTCTTTGCATACTTTCTTTAGACGAGTAAAGAAAGCATGCCGGCTGCCGGCCGGGACCGGCGGTGTTGAAGTTTAAAGATTTCGTCTCAGAGTCTCATCACCCGAAAATCAGCTCTCGAAACTCACCCCTAACACCGGCGGGTCGCGCACCGCCAGGCGCTCCGTTCCGGCGGCATCACAGGGAGAATAGCGGCATAATCAAAAAGCGGGGAAGGCTGCCGCCCTTCCCCGCTTTACCATCAACTTTTGCGTTTTTTCCCTTTCCCATGCCCCTTGCCATGGCCGCGGCCATCATCCCGGGGATGATAGGCCCTGCCCTTGTAGTGACGTTTGTCCTTTTTATAGCGGACATATTCCGCATCCCTTGCCCGGATGATGTCCCTGTAACGTTTCTTGGCCAGTCCGGGCGGCAGGTGCCTTGGCCCGACACCCTGCCAGGGGCCGTTGTAACTCGGCCCGCGATACCAGTGATTGTCCCTGCAGACATAGTAAGTGCCGCCGATGAAGAACATATCGTAGGGAACACCTACCGCGACATGGAATCCGAGTTCGGCAGGCGCCAGAAACACGGGCGGCTCATGCACCACGACCGGCGCGGGGGAATGGCTGCCGATGTGCAGATCGAAACCGAAGTCGACATCGGAAGCCTGGGCGACGGGCGTCCCCACCAGAATGGCCGCCAGCAAGGGAAAAACGATGCGTTTCATGTCTGCTACTCCTTTTGTCATGCAATCGGGATCAGAATTTTGGTCCTTTGGCATAAAACATCAGCACGAAACATGCCGACACCCGGCACATGTTCCGCCGACCTGCCTGAAAAGACGTTCTTCCTTCCCGAAGGTTTACCGCCGCCCAAGAGCAATCGACCAGCGACAAAGGAGAATCTGACCAACCTATGACGATTTTGAGTAAAGGATAACCCTTTTTGTTGCAGGCCGGCGACATGCCAACTGCATCAGGGGCGATAAAAATGCAGCCACACCATGGCGACCAGACCGGCATAGCAGGCGGCCGTGGCAAACACGGAAGAAGACCAGAACTTGAGGGCCGTACCGAAGGTCGGCTTGAGGCGTGGCACCAGACCGGCCTTGAAATCGACAGACCAGAGTTCGTCCAGCAGCAGATGGCTCAGGCCCGCCCCCAGCGCCACCAGGCCGGCGGCTAAAGACAGGTAAGAGCCGAAAGAACGGGTCGCCTGCATGGTGAGCAGGGCCCACAGGGCGACAAAGGGCACGCTGTGCATAATGCCGCGATGCACGGTGAGAGCGGTGAAGATGACAAAACCCAGCGCCACAAGCCCCAGGGCCAGACCGCTGCGGGCCGCGATTTCGGGCGCCGACAGCCCGCGCGCCAGGGAATCGGCAACCACCGCGCCGCCCACGGCGATGGCGACGACGCTTTTGAGCATCGCCAGCGGCTTGCTGGTATCGCTGTCGAGATCGGGGGCCAGCCCGGCAGCCATGCCGCAGGCCAGCAGCAGCGGCTGCTCGGTGTGCGGAATACCGCCGGCGATGCTGGTGGTGCCGGCCAGCAATGCGGCGGTGGCGACGCCGACGGCGAGATGAGTTTTATGTCCGGCCAAGAAAATATCCTTATTTTTTACCACGAATGTTCTTTAGAAACAGTGACTGGTGATTCGTGATGGGCAACCCGTGGAAGTGCCGCCGATGTTCGCTGCACTCTCAGCGGTCCGTACGGTTCAATTGTTGCCGCTCCCAGCGCTCGGTCGTATAGGTCTGGTAGACGATCTCACCCTTGCAGTGCTTGCACACCACGTTGCGCCGGCGGCGTTCGGCGGTAGCACTCCAGCAGCCGTTGCGGCAGCTGACGATATAGCGCGGCGGCGCAAAGCGCAGAGCGTGGCAACGTTTTCCGCTGCTGCCGATCTCGACGGCCTTGGCGCGCCATGCGGCGTCGTGATTATGGCGTGGGCCGACCAGGGCATGGGCGATTTCGTGCAGGAGGGTATCGAGGATTTCAGCTTCGGACGCGTTGCGCGCCAGATGACGGGAAAGGGTGATGGTCTTGCGTCGGTACTGGCAACTGCCGGCGCGGCGCGTGGCATCGTCAAAGGCGAAGTGCCAGTCTTTCAAGCCGTGGCGCTGCAGCAGGGCGACAGCCTGTTCTTCGATATCCGCCAGCAGCAGAGCGTCGTCCTTCGTTCCTCCGGAATCATTACAAGCATCGTTGCTCAGGATTTCGTAGGGGACGCGGTACTCGTCGTCGTTGTCGCAGACCACCAGGGCCCGTTTGGGGTTGAGGCGGGCGATACGTCCCGTGACGATTTGCTCGCGAAAACGAAAGCGCACCCGGTCATCGACATTGAAAGCGAGGGCGGAAGCGCTGCGCACGGGTAACTCAACCGGCGGTGGGGGAACGGTGGGAGGCGTTTCCGATAGGGGCAACAGCCGGTCGGGCCAGAGCTGATAACTGCAACGATCCTCGCCGATAACAAAAATCCGGTGTCGATCGGCACGGGCAACGATGCCGGTTCGCTCGCGGCCGGCGTGAAGAAACCGAACCGTTTCACCAATGTTGACGCTCAACTTGCCTGACCTGGCCATACAAAGGCTCCGGAAAAGGGGATGATTTCCTGCGGAGTCTGCCAGAATCCTCGCCATTTGACAAGTCGGACAAAAAAAATCCCCTCTGCCCGGAGGGGAAAATCTCGCAGAAATGCAATAGATTGCAGGAGTGTCAGATCAATGCTGATTGTTCCGAAGGCCCTCCTCGATGGTAAAGGTAGCACCGCAGGACGGACAGGTAACGGCCTCGCCTTTACGCAAGGGGCGCAACTGGCTGCAAGCCGCCCACAACAGCGCCGAAAGCACAAGCGCCGGGAGCAGATATCGGATCATGATTTTCATAAGGCTCTCCTTCTGGTCAGTGGACATCAGTAAAAGAAGGCAAACCGGGCCTGGATCGATTTGGTTTCGACGCCGCTTTTGACCGAGAAATCGTCCCGGTACTGCAACAGCAACTGGTAATGGTCGCCGATCCCGAAGGCCGAGGTGAACATCAGAGCGTGGTTGTCCTGATCGTCCTGCTGGTCGATTCCCTCGATTTCCGATTCACCGCCGTTGCTGTAAAAATAGCTCAGGCCGAGCCACCAGCGTTGGGTGACATCGTAGCTGACGTGCACCTCGGCACCGTAAAGGATATCCTGTTCCTTGGACACCGTCTCCGAACCGTTCCAGTAATCGTCGTTATCGCCGAATACCGTGACATGACCGACCAGATCGATATACAGCGGCCCGAAGCCCTTGACCAGACCCAGTTCGTTTTTAAGCGCCCAGCGGTTGGTCCCCAGATTGAGGGGGCGTTTTTTGCTGTATTCCCCGATGGGGAGGGTAAGGTAGGGAGTCCAGCCGAACCACAATTGCTTGTCCGGATCATTGACGAACCAGGTGGTCATGAGCAGCACCGGATCGGCGATCCCCGAACTGGACGTATCGTTGATCAGGTCGCCGTCGAGTTCGGCTTCCCCGGCGATGATCAGCGCCTGCGGATCGATAACGAAAGGACCGAGATTGGTGTAGTACACGGGACGGAAAATGACGATGTTCTGGCTGAGATTGAAATCGCTGGAAACGACTTCGTCATCGGCCTTGAGACGATGGCCGGTGGTGTGCTGCAGATAGGTACAGAACAGAAACGAGCCGGCCGGCAACGGGATGTAATCCCTGGGGTCCGTTGCCCCGGCCCGACCGGGCAACAAAAAGATACACAGCAAAATGCCGACGAATAAGTTTTTTTTCATTTCCTGCCTCCAGAATACCCCTGGGCGGGGCAACAATTGCGCCATTGAAAAAACCGGGTGGCAGCACCTGTGCGATGAAACGATGCTGCATGAAAGGGCTGGTCCGGATACGCCTGTCCTTTCGGCATGGATATCATCGTCCGGCCGTCGGTCCTTTTGGCAAAGGAAGAACCGCACCCCCGGCCGAACCGGGCGGGGAGCCGTCGGCAGACGGCGCCCCGCAGGTCTTTACAGAGCTTTTTTATACAGCTCGACGATATCCTCGACCTTTACGGTACGGGGGTTGAACAGAGTGCAGACATCTTTCAAGGCGTTTTCGGCCATGATGGGGATATCCTTTTCGGTCACCCCGATTTCGCCGAGCCCCGAGGGAATGCCCACGTCCCTGGACAGGCGGCGAATGGCGGCCACGGCTTTTTCGGCGGCCTCCATGACGCTCAGGCCGCTGATATCCTCGCCCAGGGCTTCAGCCACCTTGGCATATTTTTCGGCGTTGGCCATGAGGTTGAATTCGCACACCACCGGCAGGCAGATGGCATTGCAGACACCGTGAGGCTTGCCCAGCAGGCTACCCGGCTGATGGGCCATGGAATGGACGATGCCCAGACCGGCGCTGTTAAAAGCCATGCCGGCCAGATATTCGGCATAAGCCATGGCGTCACGAGCTTCCATATCGGCACCGTTGGCAACCGCTTTACGCAACCATTTGCCGACAAGGGAAATGGCCTGCAGAGCCAGTGCATCGGTGATGGGATTGGAAAGCAGGGTGGTGACATAGGCTTCGATGGCATGGGTCAGGGCGTCCATGCCGGTGGCGGCGGTCAGCGCCGGAGGCAGGCCGACCATCAGGGCCGGATCGTTGATGGCCACGTCGGCAGTCAAACGGGCATCGCAGAACACCATCTTGACGTGGGTGTCGGTGTTGGTGACGACGGCGAAACGGGTCATTTCGCTGGCGGTTCCGGCGGTGGTATTGATGGAGATATAGGGCGGCAGGTTGGCCTGCAGGGTATCGATGCCGGCCCAGTCGCGGATGTCGCCGCCGCTGGTTGCCATGATGCCCATGCCCTTGCCGCAGTCGTGGGAACTGCCTCCACCGAAAGTGACCAGCAGATCGCAGCCGTTATCCTGCCAGACCTTCAGACAGTCACGTACGTTAACATCGGTGGGGTTGGGTTCGGCACCGTCGAAAACAGCAACCTGCAGGCCGGCTTCTTCGAGATACCCCTTCACCGTATCGACCATGCCGAGCTTGACCAGGCCGGCGTCAGTCACGATCAGGGCCTTGGTACCGCCGAGCACCCTGGCCTGCTTACCGATCTCCTTCACGGCGCCGTTACCAAGCAGCGAAGTCGTGGGCATGAAAAAACCATAAACCTGTTCTGCCATTGCTCCCATAATGCAGTTCTCCTTCTCTTGTGTGAGGGTTAAACCTGAATCCAGGTCTCCACGGATTCAGCTTTTAAAAAGCATGCGGGTGATTCCAACATGCCACATAACAGCGGACTAAAGTTGCGCCCTCCTCCTGTAAAACAGCGTGAAACCGCCCCAGACAAAAGCAGAGAACATACCAAAACGCGTAAACGATAATTTACCAGTTATTTCAACATCTTATACAGACTCACAAACGACCTGGAGAGCCCAGGGGCTGCAACATCTCCTGCACATATAAAACGGCGTTTGTAAAAATCAATAGAGAATGCAGTGGATGGTCATGATGAAGGCCGGAGGGACAAGGGGATTGGCACAGGGATGCAAGAAATGTTGATGGATATGCAAGATAGATTGAAATATCGACCCGTTCGGGAAACAACCTGTCCGGTGTCCGGAATCATTCCCATTAAAATGGGGGAAACCACCATAAAATGTTACAGAAAGGGTGATTAAAGATGAGGCATGCTGATAAAGGGAAAGGGAGCGCATGGCTTGAACAGACAACCAAGACCCCGTTTGTAAGGGATTGAAAGGTCTTCGGATTCTCTTCGTGAACTTCGTGGCAAGAACCTTGTTGTGCACATACCCGCGAAGCCTCGGCCCCGACCGGCGCTCAGCTGTCGCCGGCCGGGGCCTGCCGCTTGAGGCGCTGATTGAGAGCCTGACGGGATATGCCCAGCAGGGTGGAGGCAACCCCCTGGTTGCCCTTGGCCAGATCCATGGCGGCCGTCACCAGCACGCTGTTCATTTCCTTGAGGGTGGGGAAGCGGCCGAAAAGGTTACGCAGCCCCTCGGCATCGGGCCGGTCCTGGTCCGACGGAGGCGAGTGCTCCACCTGCTCGCGACAGATGATGCTTTTGAAGCTGTCCATGGAGAGCACGCCGGACTGATGCCGGGCCACGGCGTCGTAGACCATGGCCTGCAGCTCCCGCACGTTGCCGGGGAAGGCATAGCTGCCGAGAAGGCGCGACAACTCCGGATTGGGCGCCGGTGTCTTTTTGTTGAACTCCCTGGCCGCCCGGGCGACGAAATAGTCGAGCAAAAAGGGGATGTCCTCGGTCCGCTCACGAAGCGGCGGGATATGGACATGATGAGCGCAGAGCCGATAATACAGGTCGCTGCGAAACAGCTCCTTGCCCATCATCTGCTGCAGGTTCTTGTTGGTGGCGACCACCACCCGGGTATCGCTCTTACGCGGCACGTCGGACCCGATGGGATAGTATTCCCCCTCCTGCAGCAGGCGCAGCAGCTTGACCTGGGAAGCTTCCCTGAGGTCGCCGATTTCGTCGAGGAACAGGGTCCCGCCGGCAGCCTGGGAAATCAGGCCGGCTCGCGCCCGCTCGGCCCCGGTAAAGGCTCCCCGTTCGTGGCCGAACAGGGTATCGGAGAACAGGTTGTCGTCCAGCCCTGCGACATTGACGCACACCAGTTTGCCGGACAAGCCGCTGAGTTGGTGAATGGCGGTGGCAAACAGTTCCTTGCCGGTGCCGGTTTCTCCGGTGATGAGAATCGGCTGGCGGGAGCAGGCGATGACCTCCATGTAACGAAAAATACTGGTCATCTTCTTGCTGCCGGTAATGATGGGCGCAAATATTTCGGGATGTTCGAGCTGGTCGGAAAGCAGCTGTTCCTTGAGCAGGTGAACCTCGTTGCGCAGACTGCATAATTCCAGGGTGCGCTGCACGCTGGTGACGAAGCGGGTTTTATCGACCGGTTTGACCAGGTAATCGTGAGCGCCCGCCTTCATGCATTGCACCGCCAGGTCCAGTTCATCGCTGGCGGTCATGATGAGCACCGGGATATGGGGATATTTGCGACAGATATCGACCAGCAGTTCCTGGCCCGAGATGTGTGGCATGAACAGGTCGAGAATAATGACGCCGAAGTTACGACTGCCCAGCAGCGACATGACCAGACGACTGTCGTCGCAGGTTTCGACGTCGCGGATGCCGGCACTGCGCAGAATGGTGCGGGAGCTGAAAAGGATGTTGGGCTCGTCATCCACCAGCAGAACGGGCAGGTTGTCACAGACAGGCGCCATGGTTTCCAACCTCCTTCGGGATGGGGACGGCGGACAGGAAAACCTGTCCGCCTGCTGCGTTTATCCGGGATGGTTCCTCGGGAACAAAAGCAGTTTACCCGCCTTTGACTTTTTTTACCAGATGCGAGCCCCGTCGGCCCCTTGACCGCGAGCCTGCACGGCAGTCATGGCCACAGTGCTGACGATATCCTCCACGGTACAGCCGCGGGACATGTCGTTGAACGGTCTGGCCAGTCCCTGGACCATCAGGCCGGCGGCCCGCGCCCCGGCAATGCGTTCGGTCAGTTTGTAACCGATATTGCCGGCATTGAGATCCGGAAAAATCAGGGCATTGGCCCGACCGGCCACGGGGGAATCCGGCGCCTTCTTGCCGGCGACATCGGGAACGATGGCGGCATCGAGCTGCATTTCACCGTCGATGAGTTCATCCGGCGCCAGATTGCGGGCGATTTCCAGTGCCTGGCGCACCCTGTCCACCTCCTCATGACCGGCGCTGCCCATGGTGGAAAACGACAGCAATGCCACCCGCGCCTCCACACCGAGAAGACTTCGACAGCTGCGCGCGGTGGTCACGGCAATCTCAGCCAGCGCCCGGGCATCGGGCCGGGGGTTGACCACGCAGTCGGCGAACAGCAGGGTGCCGTTTTCACCGAGATCGGGATTCGAGGTCACCATCAACATCACCGACGATACGGTATGCATACCCTCAGCGGGACCGACCACCTGCAAAGCCGCGCGCAACACATTCCCGGTACTGTTGAACGCCCCCGCCACGACGCCGTCGGCATCGCCTTTGCGCACCATCATGGCCGCGAAAAAAAGATTGTCCAAAGCCAGCAGTTGGCGGCAGGCGGCATCCGCCGTCAACCCCTTGTGCCTGCGCAGTTCCACCAGTTGATCGACATAGTCCCGCAAACAGGGACAGGCAGCGGGCGCCATCAGTTCCACTCCGTTCAGGTCGGCACCGACGGACGCAGCCCTGGCCGCAACGGATTCGGGATCGCCAAGCAGCACCACGCGAGCCAGACCTTCCCGGCTCACCCGCCCAGCCGCCAATACCATGCGGTCATCATAACTTTCCGGCAACACGATGGTTTGCATGCAACTGCGGGCCTTTTGCTTGATCTGAGATATAACGTCCATTTTATTTCCTCGATAAGAAACAGTTTCGATCACCATAACCAGTCCGCAAAAACCAAAACCAGTCTGATATTCCCGGATGGAAGAGGCACTGCACCCCGACGATGCCGTTATGCTGTTTATCAGATAGCAGCGACCATGCCACAACCGCCTAACGGAAAAAAAACCTGTCATAACAGGCTGATGGGCAATCGAGCCAGGAATATTGCAGTCGCCTGGGGGTGCAACAAATCTGGCGCGGGCAATAAATATTGCACCCCGTCAGCGACGGTTGCCGCCGCGCCATATACGCATGCTGGCGACGGCGGCTATCAGCTCTTCGCATAAATCGGGGATGGGCGATGGAAATCAGGGCCTCCGGGACAAGGATGGTCTTGGTCTGTGAATCGAAAAGACGGGGGAAGCTCACCTCGTTGGCCCTTTCTTGACATGCGCCATGCGTTTCGGTCGGGGGAAATGCCATCTAGCCCCCTCGACGCGGGACATACTCCCGGGCGGTTTCTTCACCCCGCAACACGCGCAGAGCCCCCTCGGCAAGGGCAAGCATTTCGTCCTCGCCCGGATAGGTCCAGACGGTGGCGATAAACCCTACCTTTTCGCAGATCCATGCGACCAGTTCGCTCCAGTGGGCCACCCCGCCGGTCAGGATAATTGCATCCACCTCGCCCTCCAGCACCGTCGCCATGGCGCCGATTTCCTTGGCGATCTGATAAGCCATGGCCCGAGCCACCTGCAGGGCCCTCTCGTCCCCTGCCGCAATGCGCCGGCCGACCTCGATGGCCGAATTGGTCCCCAGATAGGAAACCAGTCCCCCCTGCCCGATCAGCTTTTTTTTGATTTCCTTTTTGCGGCAACCGCCCTCGAAACAGAGTTCGACCACATCGAGCAGCGGCAAGGAACCGCTGCGCTCCGGGGAAAATGGTCCGGCATCGAGAGCGCCGCTGACATCCACCATGCGACCATGCCGATGAGCGGTGACGGAGACGCCCCCGCCGAGATGGGCGATGACCAGATTGAGATCTTCGTAGCGAGCACAATGATCGGCAGCGGCCCGGCGCCCCACCGCCTTGATGTTCAGGGCATGGGCGATGCTGTGCCGTTCAATGCCGGCAAGGCCGGAAAAGCGGGCCACATCCTCCAGTTCATCGACCGTCACCGGGTCGACGGTAAAAGCGGGCACGCCAGCGAGACCGGCGATCTCTTCGGCCATCAGCACGCCCAGGTTGGAGGCATGTTCCCGGGGACCAACAGCCTGCATCTCCTGCAGCATGGCCTGGTTGATGACGTAAGTGCCGCTTTCCAAGGGCCCGAACAAACCGCCCCGGCCGACGACGGCATCGAGGCTCGTGACGCCGATGCCGTGCTTTTCAAGCCATTGCAGCACCGTGTCGCGCCGGAAGGGATACTGCTCGGGCACGTGGCCGAAAGCTGCCAGTTCGTGCGTGTCGTAGCGTAGAGTCTCCTGCAACAGCAGGGAGTCATTCTCGAACAGGGCGACCTTGGTCGATGTGGATCCTGGGTTGATGGCGAGAATCCGATAGTTGGCTTGTGTTGACATGATTTCATCCTTTTCAGCTGATTTGAAATGGTCATCCGTCCCGGCAACCTCCTTATCCGGATTTTCCGGATGTTGGAGACTCTCCAGGAGCAAGCCACATGCCAGACGTATACGCATTGCGTAACCAACTGTATTTTCGATTAATTATATCGTTTACGGGATCGTTTTCGCGACTGCGGGGGGGTGCAATGAAATCAGGACTACATGGAGAAGACAATTCAAACCGGAAGTTGATTGGAGTGAGGCTGTAGCGGTGGATAAAGAAGCATTGCGGAAGCAACAAACCTCGCAGGGACAGGCGAAAGGCCGAAGCGTCCGTTTCTTCCGAGGATCTTACAGCACAGAGAGGAAGTGGAGGATGGGCAACACGGCACGGCTGACAAAACAGTATCAGAGAACCGGCAGAGTAACGGTAACCGTGGTCCCCGCTCCGATTTCGGAAGCGAAATCGATGGTACCTTTGTGATCGTTGATGATGGCATAGCAGATCGACAGGCCGAGGCCGGTGCCGCCGGCCTTGTGCTTGGTGGTAAAAAACGGATCGAGGATGCGGCTGCGGATCTCCTCGGGAATACCGGTGCCCTGGTCGCGAATTTTGATGACCACGCTACGGGGCGATTCCTGCAGGGAGGTACAGAGGAAAACGCCCGCCTGGCGATCCGGAAGCGCCTGCAGAGCATTGATCAGCAGGTTGATGATGACCTGTTCGATTTTCTGGTAGTGTCCCATGACCGGCGGCAGCCCTGAGGTGAGGTGGCAGCTGAAAAGATCGGTGCTCTTCTTGATTTTGTTGGCCAGAATCACCAGCGCGGCGTTGATCACCCGGTTGATGTCGACGGGCCGCCGCGTCGATTCGTCGTCCTGTCGGGAAAAATCCTTCAGGCTGGTGACGATATTCTTGATGCGCCGGGAGCCTTCGATGAGGCTCTGCAGCAACTGCGGGATATCCTTGAGCGCTTCCTGTGCAGGCAATCCGCCGATGGTCATATCGGGGTTGCTGTCGGCATGTTCCTGCAATGTGTTACGGATATCAGGCCAGGCCTCCTCCAGAAACTGGGCGTTGGCAAGCAGATAGTTGTTCGGGTTGTTGATTTCGTGGGCGATCCCCGAGGCGAGGGTGCCGATGGCGGTCATCTTGTTGGCCTGGATCAGCTTGGTCTGCATTTCGCTGCGCTCCTTGCGAATGCGAAGCTTTTCGGTGATATCGCGGAAAGTTCCGTAAAAATACACCTGCCCCCTGGAGCGCAGCAACCTGCCGCGAAACGAAGCCATCACCACATTGCCGTTGCTGTCGATGGTATTCAGAGGCGATACGTGCCGCCAGGGGGCGTCGTCCGCAAAACCGACCTGCTCATTCACGAGTTTCTGGGCAAAGGATGCCAGTACCATCGGTTTCATGATCAGATTGAGTCCCCCGGAACGCAACGCCTTTTTGCTGTAACCGTAAAGACGCACCGCTACGGCATTGGCATCGAGGATGGCCAGCGTATCGGGATCGAAGAGAAACGCCGGATCTTCATTCTGCTCGAAAATCTGCCGGAAAAGCTCTTCGCTTTCCCGCAGGGCGACCTCCGTGCGCTTGCGTTCGGTAATATCCTCCAGGATACCGACAGTACCGATAATCCTGCCCTTCTGATCGTAAAGGGGTGCGGTGGAGAAACTGATGTCGAGCAGAGTACCATCCTTGCACCGACGCTTGGTTTCCTGACCGTGAAACTTCTCCCCCTGGTTCATGCGAGCCAGGTTTTGCCTGAACTCCTGTTCGAGATGGTCGGGAGCCAGGCGGTAGTATTTACCTCTTACCTCTTCCTCGCTCCAACCGAACATCTGCTGCGCGGCGGGGTTCCAGAGCTGGATACACCCCTCCCGATCAAGGACGAAAATCGCCAGCGGGGACGCCTGGATGGTGGCCTGCAGGGTCTGGTTGACCTCGCGCAGAGCAATCTCGGCCCGGCGGCGTTCGGTGATGTCGCGGCTGGCGAATATCGAACCGGTGACACGCAACCCTTCCATGGTACATTTGGCCACCGTTTCCAGCCATATGTAATGGCCGTCGACATGGCGATACCGAAACTCTTCATGCACCCTTTTCTTTTCGGGGAGGGTGACCTGAAAAGCCTTGCGCATGCGCTCCATATCGTCGGGATGCATCCAGTCCCATAGACAAGTACCGATAAGCCCTTCATAATCGAACCCCAGGATGCCCCGATGAGAAGGGCTGAGATAAGTGAAAAGACCGTTCATATCGGCGGTGCTGACCAGCGCGGGCATATTGTCGGTAATACGCCGCAATTGCTCTTCGCTGTTGCGCAGGGCTTTTTCGGCCCGGACACGTTCCGTTACATCACGACTGGCAAACACCGCCCCGTTAACCCGGTTCAGTTCATCGGTGGTACATTTGGCGATGGTCTCAAGCCACAGGTAGTGGCCGTCGGCATGGCGATAGCGGAACTCAGCCCGAACGCTTTTCAACGCTGGCAAGGTATCCTGGAAGATAATTCGCATGCGTTCCAGATCGTCCGGATGCATGAGATCGTAAAGCCAGGTGCCGACCAGTTCTTCCGGCGCAAAACCCAAAACCGGTTCGTGAGAAGGAGACAGATAACGGAAAAAGCCGTGCTGATCGGCTTCGCTGACCAGATCGAGCATGTTGTCGGTAATCCGATGCAGCAGATCTTTTCGCTCCCGCAAGGCGGTTTCGGCGCGTCTGCGCTCGGTGATGTCCCTGATGATGCCGAAGATTCCCGCAGACTCGCCTTCAATGTTCAAAGGCGCTATCTGGATGATAACCTCACGCCGTCGGCCATCGTGACTGATGATGCTGGTTTCGTATCGATGAACAGGGAGTTTGTGATGCAGGAGACGGGCATCATTGTGGCGATTGACATGTGCAATGGATGGCAGGAACAGTTCGCTGTCGGTTTTATCGACGATTTCCGCAAGATCCAGACCGAGCAATTTTTCAAAGGCGGCGTTGCAGCGCTGATACCTACCGTTGAGATCCTTGAAAAATACCGGATCCGGCGACAGCCTGATCATTTCATTGAACAGCATGATTCCGGTTCGGGCCGGATGACCGGGAGAGGGAACTTCCTGCCGAAGGGCATTCTGTACGACATCTTTTGGACTTTTGGATTGAGACACCATCAACTCCACACCCTGAAAGGACCTTAAAAGGTTAAACCCGGACAAGACGGCGCATCCGACACCTTTGGGCGCCAGATGTTCGCAACATGCGATACGCATAAACGCGCATCGAACATTTTTTCATCATAGTGTAAACTTGATGAGTATCGAAAGCAAAAAGTCTGAATCCTTTCCCATTGCGGAAAGATAACAAACTTGATGCTTTTGCAAAAAACATCGAATGGGATGGCTATGCAAAAAGCATCAGATGCAAGGCGCGCGATGGCCGAGCCATGAGGCGTACTTAGGTACCTCGAAGCAGCGAGGCAATCGCGGTAACGCAGCAGTTGGCGAGTTTTTGCGACGCCATGAAACTTGCCTCGATGCGACGGCTTGTTTATGCTCTACTCTCGCTGCAATATTTATCTTCCAAAAACCTTCCTCAGACGGATAGTACTCCATGAATCTCTATTTCAGGGTGTTGTGGATGATCCTGCGACTGGTGTTCAAACCGCGCGGGGCCGAGCTTACGGAACCTTTTCGCCGTTCGTTCCGGGTATTGCCGACGGATTGCGATTTCAACCTGCATCTGACCAACGGGCGTTATTTCAGCCTGCTTGATATCGCACGGGTGGAACATCTGGCACGCATGAAACTCATCGGTCGGTTACTGAAAAGGCGCTGGCTGCCGGTCCTCAATGCAACGGAAATGACCTTTATCCGGCCCATCGCGCCATTGCAGAAGTTCGATATCGTCACCCGCATCGTAACCTGGGACGACAAGTACCTTTACATGGAGCAGCGATTCGAATCCCCCGGCACCCTGCATGCCGTCTCCCTGGCGCGCGCAGCATTTGTCTGCCGGCGCGAACTGGTTCCGCCGGCCATGGTCGCGTGCCTGGCCGGGTATCGGGGCGAGGCGCCGCCCCGCCCCGACATCGTTGAGGGCTGGCATGCCTTGCTCCGCGATAAGAAGGAACATTTCACCCCCTCCTGAATTCGCGTCTGCCGCCCCCTGCAGCGGCATGCTTAAAATAAAAAACCCGCCGAGACTTGCCGGCGGGTTTTTACGTTTTGGCGCAGGGGCGTTCATCTTCCGGCAGAGGCCGGTCCGCGATCGAATTCGACGAGGTGGGCGAAATCCCGGTCCACTCCGGGAACAGCTCTGTGGTAGAGGGGGCCTTTTGGCCCCACGCGGCCACCCATGTCATAGGTAAAGGCGGCCAGCGCCCGATGACGCAGCCAGTAACCTCTCAGAGACGGGCCGGCAGCATTGTAGAGTGAATGGAAATGGACGAATTCATCCTGCGGGGCTGGTCGCGTGGCCAACCAGGCTGCGGGAGCCCGGGGAAAACTTACAGGTCGAATGCGTCCTCCGGAATCGGGCAGAGAGAAGCCCGCATCCGGCAAGCGGACCAGCACCGCCTCGCCCTCGAACAGCCGGCTGTTTTCCGGCAGATCGAGGGTGTAAAAACGCCTTTCGTTGAAACAGATGAAGGCAACGCGGCTCAGATCGGCAGGATCGAGGGGACGGAAATAATAACCGACAAAGGGCCCGAAACCGTAAACCTGGCCGTCGATTTCGACCTCGAGGGTCGCAACGTAACCGCGCGGCACCTCCGGCCCCGCCGCCGGCTTTTCCGCCCTGCCGCAACCGGGCAACAGCAGCACGGCAGCCACCAGCCCCAGCCACCAGAAGCTACGCACTTTCACGGCCCCACAGCTTGCCGATCAGCCATACCGCGCCACACAAGGCCGCGACCAGTACCACCAGGCCCAACCAGTAACTTCCGAACCAGTCGCCCAGGGTAATGGGGCCCTGACTGGTCGGCATATAGAGAGCCGGTATCAGCACCTCATGCAGTTGGGCGAAAGCTGCGGCGCCGGCCAGACCTCCCAGCAGAGCGAATATGGCGTCCATACGCCCTTCGCCGGCAGCGGCCCAGCAGGTGCCGGGGCAATAACCCGAAAGTCCCCAGCCGATGCCGAAAATGACGGCGGCGAGGCCGGTGGCGACAATGCTGGTCGGCAGCACCATGGTCCGCCCCACTCCGACCGCCTGCAGGCCGAACAATCCGATGGCCGAAAATGTCACGGCCAGCAGCATGAACTGGGGAATTTCGGGTTCGCGCATCAGGTGAGCCAGAGCCATTTTATTGGCGTCGGTAGCACCTACCCTCTGGATGACGAAACCGAAGGCGATGCCGGAAAAGAGCCCGAGCAAAATGGCGGTCATGATTCCCCCTTTCCTGTTTTGCCATAGACAAGTCGTGCCGTGAGCATGGAAACGGCAAAAATGATAATGCCGAAGTACAGGCCGCTGATCGCCAACTGGGTCGAGCCGGAGATGAACAGACCGAGGGTACAGCCACCGGCCAGGCGCGCACCGAACAGGATCAGAAACCCGCCGGCGAAAGTGGCTGCAAACCGTTTCACCCGGCTCTTTCCGAAACGCTTTTCCCACAGCTGCGGCACGTCACACACCGGAACGGAAAAGGTACGCCCGGCGATAAAACCGCCGATGGCCATGCCGATCACAAAGGCCATGAGCCAGGAACCGGGACCGGGCAGCATCGCGTAATGCTGCTTGGTGGCGACATAGTCGGGAACCAGGGGCGACAGCACTCCCTTTAAAAAGGTGACGAAACCGCTGGACGAGGCCGGCGGGCCGTAGCTGGCGAAAATGAAGACGATGATGCCGGCCAGCGCTATGGCGGCAGGGAGCACTTTCCAGTATGGGGATGGGTTCTCTTTTTTCATACTGTTACCCTCCACAGGAAACGTAGCCGCCCTTGGGCTGCTCGGAGGTAGTACCACTGTCGGCGGCTTTCTTCGCGGGTGCGGGAACACGGCCTGCCCCACCGATCATGCCCGGTTTCGGCAACGCCTTTCCGGTAAATTCACGAGACAGGGTTTCGGCAGGGAAATAGCGTTGCCGACTCCCCCACTCGTACCAGGAGGCGTCGTAGAGCCGTACGTCCTGCAGCCCCATCAGGCGCAGAATATAATAGCCGTACGACCCCCGGCGAGCGGAATGACAATAGGTGATAACCGCCTTACTCGGGTCGAGACCGCGATAATGCTCCAGCAGTTCGCTGTAGGGTTTGATCGCTTTGCTTTTCTGATCGACCCAGTTCGAAGTGTATTCGCGGTTGACGGCCGTGGGGATGTGCCCCCGCTTGAGTTCCGAACCGTCGAGCGCGGGATTGGGGTTTTCGCCCAGGTATTCCCCGGGAGACCGTACATCCAACAGCTGGTAATAGACATCACCCAGACGATCGTAAATGAAACGGCCGTCGACCTGACGACGCAGATCGATCTCAGCCGCAGGCGCCTGATAAAGAAGCGGTTCAACCTGCCGCGGCGTCGTGGCGAGTTCGTTGCCGGCTTCGGCCCAGGCATCGATGCCCCGCTCCAGAATCCGCATCTTTTCATGACCGAGCAGATCGAGAACCCAGAACACGTAGGACGCGGTCGCACCGCCATCCCTGTCGACCGAATCGTACAGCACCACCTCGTCGTTGCGGGTAATGCCGTAGGAACCGAGGATCTTTTGGGCGCGCGCCGGTCCGACGAAAACACCATCGATCCCCCGCGCCCTGTCCGTATAGCGGAATTCGATCCAGGGCATGCGGATGGCGCCCGGAATCAACTTGCCGTCGAAATGCTCGTCATCGCGGACATCGACAATAATCAGACCGGGATCGTTATGATGCTGTTTCACCCAGTCTGCCGTTGCCAGGAAACGGCCGCCAGGATAACCGGACAGTGCGGCGCCCCTGTCCGCCGAAGCGAGCGACCACCAGACCCCGAGCAGCAGCAAAACGGCGATAACAATGAATCGAACACTCTGTTTTTGTGCCATGCTCTCCCCCTCTTTATTAATTAGGTTTTCTGATATAAAAAGGTAGAATACAACCCACGTGAAAGGTTGTTCATTTTTTGCATTCACCTGAAACCATTAAAGAGCATATCAAATCTTTCTTTTCAAATAAATCCAATCAAATCGAGACAATAAAACATCATTCCTATGGTCGAAAAAAACATTTTAACTTTGGAGTTCACTCCTCCCCCCTGACCTTTGCACCCAAAGCATCGGTAAGACGCTTCCACGCCGGCGAGTGATCGTCGGGGTCGAGATGCACGTCGATGATGGTCGGTGCGTCGGTGCGCTCCATGGCGGCCGTCATGGCCCGTTCGAAGTCCTGCTCGGTGAAAACCTCGAAGCCCTGACCGGCACCGATCGCCTCCGGCAGACGGTGATAGCGCCAGGCGGGGATATCGTTGAAGCCCCCATCGGTCATGGGGCGTTCGGTGCCGTAGCCGTTATTGTTGAGGACCACGACGATGGGTGACAGGCCGAAACGGGCTGCGGTGGAGATTTCCATGCCGGTCATCTGAAACGCGCCGTCACCGACCAGCACCAGCGGACGCAGGTCGGGGCGGGCCAGCTGGGCGCCGATGGCACCGGGAACCGCGAACCCCATGGAGGTGTAATAGGCCGGTGCGAGAAAGGCGGCAGGGTGACGGATAGTCAGGTCGGTAGCGGCGAACATCGCTTCGCCCGGATCGGCCAGCAGCACCAGGTGACTGTCGATGCAGGTTTCCAGATACGCAAACAGCCGCCGGATGGTGATGGCTTCGTCCCGCGCAGCAAAAGAAGTCTGTGGCGACAGAGATTTTTCTGCAGACGGGGAGCGCTGCGGCAGATCCTGGTCGACCAGGCCGGACAGAAAATCGTCCAGAAACACATCCGGATACTGGTGAAAAGCGATGGAACTCCCTTCGCTGGAGGAGGAAACCGTAAGCGCCTGATCGAGGTTGGCGGTAAAGATCCCGAGATTGACGTCGGTCATGAAAGCGCCAAGCATCACCAGGCAATCGCTCTCCTCCACCTCCCGGCGGGTCGGCTCCTTGCCGACGGCCCCTTCATAGACACCGAGAAACAGGGGATGATCCTCGGACAGGGTCGATTTGCTCAGGGGGGTGGTGGCAAAGGGGATGCCGGTCGCTTCGACCAGTTGCATAAACGGTTTCTGCAGACCGAAACGCTGGATCTCGATGCCGGCGACCAGAACCGGGTGCCGGGCCTTGCTGATCCGCTTCACCGTCTCGAACAGCGCCTCGCACAAAGCACCGGAATCGCTGGTCGGCGCCGGAGGCAAAGGGCTGCGCGTGCAACTGCAGACAGTACTGGTCAGATCGCGGGGCAGCTCGATATAAACCGGCCGTTTGTGACGCACCGCCGCGGCCAGAACGCGATCGATCTCGCAGCAGCCGTTTTCGACGTCGATGAGGTCGGTGGCGGCGACGGTTAGGTGCCGGAAGATGTTGAGCTGGGTATCGAAATCGCGCACCTTGTGATGCAGCAGGGGATTGCGCTGGCGTTCATTGAGACCCGGCGCTCCGCTGATAACCACCAGCGGCGATTTCTCGGCGAAGGCCTGGGCGGTGGCATTGGCGATTTTAAGTCCGCCGACGCAGTAGGTGACACATACCACACCGAGACCGCGCAATCTGGCGTAGGCATCGGCGGCAAAACCGGCCCCCTGTTCATCGCAGGTATTGACAACCTGCAGGGGGCTGTTTTCGAGTTGTTGGAAAAATTGCAGTACATAGTCGCCCGGCACGCCGAAAATATGTTCCACGCCGTAATCGGCCAGACGACTGATAAGATATTCACTGACCGTTCTCGGTACTTTCATAAGGCCTCCTCCAAAAAAGAGGTTTAGATCGGGATACTCATAAGGCATCAGCGCGTAACCGACAAATGTGGGGCAGACCGTGCCACGTACGGAGGATTGCCCTGCAGACGTCCCTGCTGCACGTCGAGGAGCAAAAAGCGCGTACGGTTTGAAATGAAGTGCAATTGACGGTTGCAGCAGAAGTCTTCATGCATAATCCGGTTTCGATCCGTATGCCTTATCTTATCAGATCCTGCGCTTCCAAAGCACATTGCTCCATGCTCGCTTCCAGGATTTGCGCCTGCCGGGCCGCCATGTTTTTATCGAGAGACTTCGGCAGCCGTATCGGCTCGCTGATGACCAGGCCGATACGCGTAAAAGGCAGAGGCAAAAGCATGCGGTCCCAACGACGGTTGAGACGCCAGGCATGACGGGCCGCCACCCCGACCAGTTGCACGGAAAAACCGAAATGTGCCGCCAGGGTCACCAGGGGCGGCTTGATCCGCCGATCGGGACCCAACGGGCCGTCGGCGGCAGTGCCCCAGGCGACATGTTCTTTAAGAGACTTACGCAGGGTGGCCAGAAAACGCCGTCCCCGCTCATCGGGCAACTCCAGGGTGGCGAATCCGAATTTTTGACTGATCTGCGCAATCACCTGCCCGCGCAAGGAACGATTGGTCAGGATACAGGCCGGCCGACCGCGCAGCAGGGCAAACAACGGCACATAGGTGCCGTGCCAGAACAGCACCAGGGTGGGTTTTTCTTCGGCAATGCAGGCATCGATATGCTCCACTCCGACAAGGCGTTTGCGCCACGACAGGCACCATAATCGCAACAGCAGGGCGCCGATGGCACCCAACAGATGAGCACGCCATGAAAGCGATTCGTCGCGTTCGCTGCTCATTCGCTGGTTTCCCTCGGTTGCAGGCCGCTATCCGTTCGCAGCGCCTCCGCCAGAGCCCGGGTGATGTTCTGGAGAATTTTCCATTCCTCTTCCATGCGCTTGCAGGCCGCCGTCCAGCGTTTGTGATTCGACAACACCCCGGCATGACCGGCCGCCAGCCGCTCATACAAGGCAAGCATGCGGTCGGCGCTGCGGGACATGCTGAAATCCCGGGCCGTCGCCAGAGCTCCGTTGCGCAGGTGCCGCCGATCCTGCGGCGGCAGGTCGAACAGTCCGTTCAACGCATCGACAAACAATCCGCTGTTTTCCTTGGACAGCAGCCGGCCGTTGTATCGGTCCCGCACGATGTCGCGTACCCCCGGTGCCGAGACGGCGACCACCGGCGTTCCGGCCGCCATGGCCTCCGCCAATACCATCCCCTGGGTTTCACTCTGAGAGGCGAATACAAAAGTATCCATGGCACGGTAAGCGGCGGCCAGTTCCGGTCGATCGAGATAGCCGACCAGATGCAGTCGGTCGGATAGTCCGGATTCCTCGAAGATGCTTTGCACCTCTTTCCGAGCAGAACCTTCGCCGGCTACCAGGAATCTTACGCCTGGGCGTTGCTGCATAAAAGCGGCCACAGACCGCGCCAGAAAACCGAGGTTTTTCTCCGGTGACAGCCGGCCGAGATAGCCGACCAGAAAAACCTCGGAAGGAACCCCGATCCTGCTGCGAAAAGCCTGCCCGTCCGCCTTCGCAAACGGGTGCGGGTCGATACCGGTCGGAATGACCTCGATGGGACGTTGCACCCCTCGAGACCTCAGACATTTTGCGAGCGTTGTGCTTGGTGCCACCACCGCCTCACACAGGTTGCAGTAACCGACCGCCAGTTCGATGGCGAAACGGCGTACCCGTTCGGAATCGATGGGCAGATAATGAGTATAACGTTCGTACATGGTGTGGTGGGTGAACAGGATCGGGACCTGCCGCTGTGCCGCCGTGCGCAACGCCGTGTCGCCCAACAGAAAGGGATGATGCGAATGGATGATCTCCGGAGCGAACTCATCCAGGGTACGATGCAGGCCGATAGGCGCCGGCAACGGCACGGAAAAATCGCTGCGGTGAAAATGCTCGATGGCTGGAAACCGCAGTACATCCGGTTCCTTTGCCGGCGCGCCGTCAAAATGCGGCGCAATCACGAGTACCCGGTGGCCTCGCCGGCGGAAGGCATCGCAATAACTCTGAACACTGCGTGCCACGCCACCGACATGAGGGGTGAAGGTGTTGGTGACCATCAGGATGTTCATCGCCTACCTCTTGAGAGCGTCGATGTGGAAAGATCTTTCATGAATCGCTTATCGGCTTTAATTTTAACCGGTTTAGCGATTCTGACCAGTCCCCGCCATCCCATCCGATGCTTTTTGCGAAAGTATCAACGATTGCGGTACAATGAAAGCAAGGCCGGGGGGGACGATAAATCCCGGCCATTTCAGAGTTTTCCTCCAAGGAGGTTACGATATGAGATACATGGCCCATTTCAGCTTCGACGAAGATCATCATAAAAAACATGGCTATTTCACCATGCTGCTTTCGGCAGACAGCACGCAAGGTGCGATAAAATCCCTGCATGAGAAGATCATGGCGATCCGTAACGGGACGCATGCCTTTGACGATATCGACGAAATCTATCTCGACGACATCATCGAAATCGATCATTTTCCGGAAAAACCGGTACTGATGCGCTATGAATCGATGGATCTGGCCGATCAGACCACCCTCTCAAGCAACCCCATCGACCAGAAAGGGCTGCACGTTTTCCATTGGTGGCCCAAAGGCAAAGAAGAAGAATACCGGCAAGAAAAATACGATATCGAACCCTTCGTGCGCTGGCATTAAGACGCGACCAGGGGCTCGTGGAAATTGCGGACCGCAGGTTCATTCTGTGGTCCGTTTTTTTTGCCTCACAACCTCCAGAAGGTGTTGGATATCCTGGTGGGTAAACCTGTATTTCCGTTGACATTTCAGACATTCGCACCACATGCCGGGAACCAGTTCGGCAACAGCTACGGTAATGACATAACCGCAGTAAGGACACTCAACATTAACCTTGCCGTTCATATCAAACCTCCTCCATCCGCGCCCCGGATGAAAACGAGATGTTTCCCCGAAATCAGCCTCACAACATCAAGCATACTATCGTTGGCAAATTTTTCATGCCGGGCCCATTCTCGGAGCCACCTTGTCAAAAGCATAAGAAACGTGTTGCCCGCATAACACACAAAGATTAATTTTGCCACATTTCAGTCTGCCAAGGTTGCAATCTTTCTTTTTTCGGTTAAACCATTCAATGATGGCGTCGCAAAAACTCGCCAACTGCTGCGTTGCTGCGATTGCCTCGCTGCTTCAACGTACGTAAGTACGCCTCATTGCTCGACAATCGCGCGCCTTGCATTTGACGCTTTTTGCTTAGCCACCCCATTTGATGCTTTTTGCGATAGCATCATTCAATGAACCATGCAAATTTCCAATCAATACAGACATATAGAGGTAAAAATGTATTACATCAGCATGTACGTAACCCCCCACTGGAACCAACCCGATTGTCAGGTCGTCAAAAAGGCGCTGGCCCGGTTCTGGGTAGAGGCAAAGGATTCGGTAAAAGCGGGAAGAAAAGCCATCAACTACTCGGAAAAACACCAATTCGAGGTCCATTACTTTCAACAAGCCCCCACCCCTATCGACTGCGAAGACCCGTCTTACGGTGCCATCGAATCGATTCACGCCCAGATAGCCCGCGAGCAGGGTATCTCCATGTGTCTGACCGATTGGCATCTTTGAGGACCATCCCGACGGTAAGATGGTTTCCATCCGGAACCGGCAAAACAAAGCCCTCTGGAAAAGGCATTCTCCAGAGGGCTGAAATGTTTGTGCTTACTGAAAAATTCAATACAGGTAATCGAAACGCAGCCATGCGCTGTGCAAGGTGGTGTCGTCGCCGAACTCTCCGCCGTAGGCCAGTTCCGTGGAAAGCTGCTCTTTGCGGAACCTGAGCGAGGCGGAAACCGTGCCGGTCAGATCGTCCTGATCCGTCTCAACCGACACCGGCCCGCTGCCCGCCACCGACTGGTGCGCGTCGAGTTCGTCATCGGTCACCAGATAACGTACGCCGGCGGAAAGCGATGGCGTCACCTCGACCTCTCCGGCCTGCAGGCGGGTCAGCCAGCGCAGCGACGCCAGGGCGCTGACCTGATGCTCGTCCAGCGAGGAGCTGTGCACATCCCAACCGGAGTTCTCGGCGTCGGTATCGAAACTGTCGCGATGCAGCCACAGGTACTCGATACCGGCTTCCGGAAGCAGCACCTGGCCGCCGCCTTCGAGCGGGCGCCCGGCCAGCAGGGTGGTGCGCACACCGTAGCTGTCGTAGTCCGCATTTTCCCGCAGTTCCAGATTCGCCCCGGTCAGGCCGTCATAATCGTGCCAGCCGTAAAAACCTGTCACCTGCCCCCGCACTGTCCAGTTGCCGCGGCTTGTCATCAGGTGCAAACCGGCGGAAAGGAGTTCCTGGTCTTCCTGGTTACGGCTGTAACCGTTGCCGGTGAAATCGAGACCGGCATGGCCGAAGCCGACGTGGAAACCGTACCGGCTGCCGAGTTCATAGCGATCGAGTCCGGTCACGAAACCGACCAGATCGGCGTCATAGCCGGCCGGCGAGGCATCCTTGTCGATGTTGGCGAAATAGGGCGTGAAGAAAAAGCCGTCTGCATGTGCCGAGCCATATCGTCTGGCATCTCCGGCCACCATGTGGTTTGCGGCGTACAACCTCGGCGCGGCGGAGGCCATCCGGTTCTGCAGAAAACCGGTGACCAGGCGATGGCCGATCAGGTCGGAGGAGAAGACAATGGCATGCCGCAACAGGGCAGCCGACTCCAACAACGGCGAAGCACCGGGCCGATAGGCAAGCGAAACGGTATCGTCGGCGCTGTCGACTGTTGCCTGATCATGATACAGGGCCACGATATCGGGATTCGTCGGGTCAATCAGGCCACCGAAAACACCGCTCACGGTCCCGCCGTCGCTGGTGTCGAAGATCGTGTACTCGGTATTCATCCGGGTGGCACCGGCCACGGGGGTCACGCTGAGCATGGCATCGTTCAAAACCAGCGAGGCCCCTCCGGCCACATACAGGGAGCCGACGCTCGGGTCCCCGTCCAGGGTGAGATTATAATCGTCGACGAGGGTCACGGTCCCGGACATGACAGCCACTTCGTAAGCCCGGTCGCCAAAGGACCGGATGACGCCGGTGCTGGTGAGGTTGCCGCTGCCGGCAAAGAGAATGCCCACCGCCGCGGTGTCGTACATCTCCGGTGCGATGGCGGTGGCCGTAATGTTACCGCCGTTGACCACGTCACCGCTATCGGAAACGATACCGCTGGCGCCGGCATGGGCCTCGCCAAAAGGCGTGGAGAAAGGATCCGTTCCGGTGCCGCTGCCGTAGGTGGCCGTGACCGTGATGTCGCCACTGTTGCTGACATTACCGCCGGAATCCAGACCGATAGCGAGCGCGTAAGGCTCCGATGAGTCCGCTGTGGAAGTGCCGCCGGTGGCATTTACCGTAACCAGGCCGCTGTTGACGATATCGCCATCGGCTTGAATCGCCCAGGCATCGGCATAAGCATCGCCGTCCTCATCGGAGAGCGCTCCGTCGGATGTCCCGCCTTGGGCGTCTACGGTTATCGTGCCGCTGTTCGTCACGGAACCTGAGGAATCAAGTCCATAAGCATTCGCTTGCGCATAGCCGATGTCGGCAGTACTGGTAACGCTGCCGCCGATGGCGCTTACGGTCATCGAGCCGCTGTTATCTATGTTGCCGTCGGCCCCGATACCGTAGGCAGAGGCATTGACCCAACCATATCCCTGCTCACTGAGGCTTCCGCCGTTTGCCGTTACGGATATGGTGCCGTTGTTTATTACGCCGCCACCGGAATCGATTCCGTAAGCTTCGGCATAGCCATAGGTATCTTCACCTGTAATGGAAGTCCCGGTGCCTGCCTCTGCAGCCACGGCGATACTCCCGGTGTTGATCACATCGCCACTTTCAGAGGAAATACCATAAGCTTCCGCCTCATGGTCGGCATAACCGCTTTCGGAAGAAGAGTCTCCCCC